>NZ_JAIXHZ010000104.1:0-3837 GCF_043392705.1 Dysgonomonas sp. Shenzhen-Wh21 | reverse complement strand
TTCCAAAATTAATTCAATATTTTCTAACTTTTTACTTTTAGAGTTGATAAATGGAGGTACCTAATATATTTCATAGTCCAGTCATTCTAAGCAGCGAAACTTTTATTTTGGAATTTTGTCTATTTTATTAGACCTAAATATTGTTTGTCTAATTTTTTAGACTATATTTGTCGGAGAACTTTAAAAAAAGAAATAATATGAAGAAGATATTTGTTTTGTTGATCCTTCTATCTGCTTGTATGCAAGCTTTTTCACAGAGTATATCTGCAAGTAATGTGAAAGTTGTTAAGCTTGATAAAGGTAATGTTTCATCCGAAAGTCTTGATGAAGCTGGTATTCGTTGCTACTACAAGTTCGTGCAGCCGGTAACGATAAGTCAGAAAACTGAACAGAAGATAGACACTCTAACACTCGATATCGGAGCAAAAGTGTCCCATTATTATGATGCTACGAGAGCTAAACGCGATTCGATTTTTGGTGATTTTATGAACAACAAGCTCAATCCGGCAACAATACAGAGTATTTCGGTTGTGAAGAATGGAGATATGTCGTCGTTTGATAGTAACGTGGGGACAACATTCGAATCGGAAGAGAAAGGAGAGACTGCACATTTGTATAAAAAGAAGCAAGTCGGCGAGATTATAATTATAGACAGATCCGAGGATACTCCTAATAAATATAAATGTATAGATAAGGTTTCTCATCAATGGGATATAAAAACGGATACCTTGACTATTTTGGGCTATTTGTGCCAGAAAGCGAGTACAACTTTTAGAGGCAGAACGTATGAAGCCTGGTTTACCTCTGATATTCCGGTAAACGATGGTCCTTGGAAATTTTATGGACTACCCGGGCTGATTTTAAAAGTAAATGATACCGAAAATATTTTCTCTTTTGAGATTATAGGTTTGGAGCATTTAACCCCAACTGTAGAAATTTTATTGGCAAAAGAGGATTATATCAACGCCAGCCTTAAGGATTTAGATAAGCTCAAAAAAAAGAGATCCGGGGGGATGGCAGTGAATGTTAATGGAGGCAATGTTATAATGGTTCGCAAAAAGAATAATAATGAGTACATATCATTAGAAAAGGAATAACCGGTTGTATGATGTGAAATAAAATATGAAAAGATATTTTTTCCTCCTTCTTATTTTAATTTCGGCTATTGCTCAGGCTCAAACTATAATAACCGGAATAGTTCGTGATGAGAAGCGTAATCCTATAACAGACATAAATGTAACCTTGCAAGAGAAGTCGGGGCGATTGACTCTTGGCTTTGCTATGACAGATGTGAAGGGTGCATACAAGCTCGAATATAAAGGCAAGGCTGATAGTATTGCAATTACTGTATCTGGCTTTAATGTGCAGAAGCAAACTAAGATTGCCGCAAACAGGGATCAGAATATAGATTTTTCTATAGAATCGGCATCAATTTTATTGAACGAAGTGAAAATAACACCTCCTAAAATCAGGCAAGCGGGTGATACGTTGAATTATCTTGTAGAAAGCTTTTCAGATCTTAATGATAGAACAATCGGTGATGTGCTGAAAAAGATGCCCGGAATAAAGGTTCAGGAAAATGGCGCGATTTTATATCAGAATCGTCCTATAAACAAATTCTATATAGAGAATGCCGATCTGTTGCAAGGGCGTTATGGTATTGCTACAAACAATATCGATGCAAAAGATGTATCAACGGTGCAAGTGTTGGAAAATCACCAACCAATAAAAGCTCTAAAAGACAAAGAATTGTCGGAAGATGCAGCTATTAATCTGAAACTGAAAGATTCGGCCAAAGGAACTATCATTGCGAATACACAGCTGGGATTAGGTGGTTCGCCTTTGCTTTGGAACAACGAATTGACAGAGATGTACATAGCTAAGAAGTTGCAGAATATAACAATCTATAAGGGAAACAATTCGGGCGATGATGTCACTCGTGAATTGACATCTTTTTATTCGAATGATGCTTCCAATATGGATAAAGGAGGTCTTCTGGTTATGCAGAGCCCCTTATCTCCATCCATAGCAGAAAAACGCTATCTGAATAATCAAGCAAATATATTGTCTGCGAATAATTTGTGGTCTTTAAAGAATGATTATCAATTGACCACCAACGTTAGCTACCTGAACGATCTGCAACGAAAAGACAGTTATGCTTTTACTGAATATTATTTGGCAAACGATAGTGTTTTGAAGATAGAAGAATACATAAACTCTCGCCTAAGAAAAGAACGGTTGACGGCAGATATTCAATTGAATGCAAATAAAGACAAATTTTATTTTAATAACCTTTTGAAGATTGAGGGTATATGGGACAGGGAGAGGGGTGATGTCTTTTCTGCTGATAGCGTTAGTCAATATCTTAAAAAGCCGTACTATAGTATTAATAATACCTTCAATATGGTGAAGACAGGAGAAAAGTATACATGGAACTTTTATTCTTTTTTCGGATACAATTCATCTGCGCATACATTATCTATAGAGCCTTTGCTGTATCAAGATTTGTTAAGCTCTTCGACTTATTCATCAAAGATGATACAGAGTGTAGAACAAGATAATTTGGCTGCATGTAATAAGGTCTCATTAGGGTTCGGTAAAGGAACTTGGAAGCAGGAGTATGCTGTAAGCATGCGTACCGATATACAAGGTTTAAGTTCTGAATTGGGAACAGATAATACTAAAAATGTGCCTGATTCATTGAAGAATGATCTCCGACAAGGTAAATATGAGCTAATCTTTAGCCCCGTTTATACCTATGCTAAAGGAAAGCTAAACTCTGTATTGTCATTACCTTTTAATTACACCCTTCTTTATGTAAAGAACAATATTTCCGATGAAAAGCGTCGCAAAAATAATTTTTCTTTTAATCCTTCTTTATTTCTTCATTATAAAATATCCGGTTATTGGACGTCTTACTGCAACTACAGCTATAAAACTTCTATCGGTAAGATCAACCAACTGTATAAAGGATATATTCTATCGTCGTATCGTAACTTGTTGAAAAATGACGGGGATGTTTTTGAACAAAAGGCGCATAATGCAAGCGCATCTTTGTATTATAGAAATCCTATTACAACTCTATTTGGAATGTTTAATATTAGCTATTCCATTATCAGGACGAACCTTTTGTCTGATTATTCTTATCTGGGAACTCTTACTTTACAGTCTTCGATTCCAGTACCTTCTACTACCGAAAGGCTAGGAGCAGATATACACCTCAGTAAAGATATTGAAACGTTAAACTCAACTGTTTTTCTGGGTGGAAACTATGCGATTAGTCGCTCATCTCAGTTTACACAGGGGAGACTCATCGATTATAATAATCAGGGATATTCTTTTTCTCCTCGTATAATAACTAAGATAAGCCCTTCTGTTAATTTACAATATGAGTTTAAATATTCACAAAGTATCAGTAAGGTGAAAAATGAGGAAAAAACTTTTGATCCAATACGCATAATGTCACATAATGTTCAGTTGAGTATGTTTCCATTCAAGGGGATGTCGCTTAACCTCAAGTGTGAAAGTTTTTATAATAATGCAATTGTATCCGGAAGTCGATCTATGGTATTTGGCGATATAAGTGCAAAGTACAAGTATAAACAATTAGAGTTTATGTTTGATTATACAAATATATTCAATTCCAAACAGTTTGTTTCTGCTTCATACACCGATATCAGTCGTTATTATTCTGCATATATGTTGAGGCCTACAGAGGTATTGCTAAAAGTTAGATTTAAGTTAAAGTAGCAATTTCAATAAAAAAGTGATACTCTATGTATCGTTACAAGAAGCAATGAATTATATTTGCTACTTGAATTTAATATTTTTAATAAA
>NZ_JAIXHZ010000103.1:0-5335 GCF_043392705.1 Dysgonomonas sp. Shenzhen-Wh21 | reverse complement strand
ATGGAAGTTGTTCAGTATTATGTAAATCGCTACCATAAGGCAATGAATGCTCCAAACGTGCTTTTTTGGCTATTTTATCTTCGCCCTCATCGGCATCATTCTCTAAATGTCCCACATCTGTGATATTACGCACATAACGCACCTTATAACCTAAATGTGTGAGATAACGAAATAGTATATCAAATGTTATAGCAGGACGGGCATGTCCGAGATGGCCATCTCCGTATACGGTTGGTCCACAAACATACATCCCCACATGCGGTGCATGAAGCGGTTCGAATACTTCCTTTTTTCGTGTCAGAGTATTGTAAACCAATAATTTTTGTTCCATAAACAGTCTGTAATTTTTTTAGCAATACAAAAGTAAGAAAATTATATAGAAGTAAGGAGGTTACACTCCGAATATTAAGTGTGTAACCAAACCTATGTATTATTAAATATTTAGAGATTATAGGTTTCTTTATTCCTGTTACCGAAAACTCAATTTATATTCCATTGCTTGATTCCAACTGAAATTGCTCCGGTATAGTATCCATAATTTCAAAAAGTTCATCAACCGACTCTGTTCGCAACATCGCCACTCTTACTTTCTTAAAATCGGGCAATCCTTTAAATAATGAGCTTGCAGCCAAATGACGCCGACTGTGAATAATTCCGCCACGTTCCCCTGAATGAGCAACATTTTTGCGGATCATCTCTTTTAGAACATTCAAGTACCATCCAAACTCTTTCTTCGGAAGTGTTTCACCTGTTCTCAAATAATGCTTCACCTCTTCAAATATCCACGGACTACCGATACTCCCCCGCCCTATCATTACGGCATCCACTCCTGTCTCGTCGAAACGGCGTTTGCAGATCTCAGGGCTGGTTACATCACCATTACCTACTATCGGAATATGTATACGAGGGTTATTTTTCACATCGCGAATCAACTCCCAATCGGCCTCTCCTGTGTACATCTGTGAGCGTGTGCGTCCATGTATCGTCAAGGCTTGTATTCCTACATCTTGCAATTGCTCTGCCAACTCCACAATAATCTTCGAATCATGATCCCAACCTAAACGAGTTTTTACCGTTACAGGGATTTTTACGGCTTTTACCACTGCAGCCGTTATTTCAACCATCAGTTCGGGGGTTTTCATCATACCCGAACCGGCACCCTTGCCTGCTACTTTCTTTACCGGACATCCAAAGTTTATATCCAAAATATTCGGGTTGGCATCTTCACAGATTTTTGCAGCTTCCACCATTGCATCTACTTCTCGCCCGTATATTTGTATAGCCACAGGACGCTCTTCTTCACTGATGGTGAGCTTGGCCTGAGTCTTATTCACATGACGAATAAGTGCATCGCTGGATACAAACTCGGTATATACCATATCTGCTCCAAACTGCTTGCACATAAGACGAAATCCCATATCTGTTACATCTTCCATAGGAGCAAGAAAGACAGGGTTTTCGGAGAATTTTATATTGCCTATTTTCATTATATTATAGTGTAGATTCTTATAGATATTTATTAAATATCGGGCACAAAGATAAGTATCTTTTATCAGAAGATAAAAAGATGGAATTGATCTTAACTATATTATAAACGCTGAGAAAATGAATATAAAAAGAATACAGAGAACAGAGACGAAGCATCAATCTGTTTTTGTAGCACGCAACATCTCTCTTTTTCCGGGAGGTCCGGGAAGTCTTTCAGTTTTGTAACCTGCTTGTTGTAGCATTCTACGCACAACACCTTTAGCACAATAAGTAACTAATATTCCACTCTGGGCAGTAATAGAATACAGTGAATCAAAGATTGATTGCGTCCACATTTCGGGCTGCTTATCGGGAGCAAATGCATCGAAGTAAATGAGATCGAAAGAAGATTTTAATGAGGAGAAATCAAACTTGGTAAAATCACATTCTATCTTCGACAAATAAAACTCAGGTAAAATTTGAACTTCCCTATTCCAATCAGCATCATGCAGCTTATTATATAATATCTTGGCTTGCTCTGAGTGTTTTTCCGAATAATTCAACTCCTCAATAATTGATTTAGGCAAAGGATATAGTTCCAACCCAGTGTAATGAATATTTTTTTCGGTATTGGTTACATCCAATGCTGTCAGAAAAGCATTTAAGCCTGTACCAAAACCAATTTCAAGAATATTGACTCTCTCTTTTTTGCAATGATGCAATCCTGTGTTAATAAATACGTGGGTTGATTCTTGTATAGCTCCATTTACCGAATGATAGTGTTCATTCAGGTCGGACATGAAAAGAGTGTAAGACCCATCAGCTGTTAATTCTATTTTGGGTTTCACACTCATTCCTTTTTGTGTCTAATTATCACTTTTTTTCAATTAAAGCAACGGCGTATGCGGCAAAACCTTCCTCACGGCCTACAAACCCCATTTTTTCTGAAGTTGTTGCTTTTATCGATATATCGTCTACCGAGATCTCTAAAATCTCAGCCATCACTTTCTGCATCTGAGGTATATGAGGATTTATTTTAGGACGTTCGGCACAGATAGTTGCATCTATATTGCCTATACTATACCCTTTCTCGGTTATCACCTCTAATGTTTTTTTCAATAAGATTTTACTGTCTATATCTTTATACTCCCCGGCTGTATCAGGAAAATGAAAACCTATATCACGTAAATTTGCCGCACCAAGAATAGCGTCGCAAATAGCATGTATAAGCACATCAGCATCGGAGTGCCCTAATAGTCCCTGACTATGTTCTATCTTGATTCCACCTAACCACAAATCTCTATTATCAGCAAGGCGATGCACATCATAGCCAAAACCTACCCTTATCTTCATTATATCAAATAACTTTATCTACGAAACAATAATTACTTAAATAAATTTTTCATTGCATCAATATCAAAACCTAGAGAAAAACGCAATGTTTGGTCTAATGGATTTTGTTGAGCGGTAGCCAACAGATAAGCTACATCCAGTTGGAATGCGCTTAGTTTAAATCCTGCACCAAAAGAAAGATACTGACGATTACCTTTCATCTTATTTTCATGGAAGTAACCGGTACGTAAACGGAACTTGTCATTATAATCATATTCTGCACCAAGCGACCATGCAATCTCTTTCATTTCTTCCGAGAATCCACCGGGAGCATCACCAAATGATTTGAAGATACCCGCTATCGGGTTAATATCTCGATAGTCTGCCATGCGTTTACTGAATTCATCATTGGTTTCTCCTTCTTTTTTAACAGGAGGAGTTGGAACCAAATACTTGTTCAGGTCTGCACTGAATGATATTGTACTCACCTCGTTGATTGGATACATAAGAGAAGCACCTAAACGCAGATTGGTTGGCAAGAACTCGTTTCGAGAATCTCCGTTTGTAGAAATTTTCGTACCAATATTAGAGATATTGAAACCAAAACTTAGCAGACTTTCTGAGCTCCCTGTACGGATATAAGATTCGTTATAACCCGAAATATCTGCCGCAAAAGCATTGCCTACTGAAGTTTCTTCAGAAGCTCCTGTATAATCGGCACGGATATAACGCACAGTTACAGCTCCGGAAAAAGTCTCTGTCAATTTACGGGAATATGCTAAGTCAATAGCCAACTCGTTGGGACTTAATACAACACCATTGAAGTCATTTAAATCCGTGACAACTTTCACATCTCCGATAGAGAAGTAACGGATAGATGCACTTAATGCCTGATTATTTTCATTACCTAATTTATAGTAACCAACACCATAAACTAGTGCTATATCATTAATGATCTTTCTCAACCATGGAGTATATGATATTCCAAAACCTGCCTTACTTGGGCTAAATGCATATTTAGCAGCATTCCAGTGTTGGGAATACACATCCGGTGCTGTAGCCACTCCGGCATCTCCCATCCCACCTGCACGGGCATCAGGAGCTATATTTAATGACGGCATAGCCGTTTGTATCGGATTCACGTCATCTTGTGCATACGCGCCTAATGCAAGTAATGCAAAAATATTTACAAATAAGATTTTTCTCAAAAGACTCTTCATTTATTCTACTATTTAAGTAATTAATTTATTTGCTAAGGTTTAATTATAGTTTGTTCGGATTTCTTATTTAATTATTCAGTATGTATAGATAACAATTTTTTATAATATTTATTGTTATCTAGCATAAATTTAACATTCTAATTTATCAGCAAATAGATATTTCTAACAATTTCTCTCCTTCTATCTCTCCCAATAAATGATTTCCTATTTGAACCCTCCCTACTCCAGCGGGTGTGCCTGTAAAGATTAAATCGCCGGTTTTGAGAGTAAAAAACCGACTGGCGTATGCAATTATTTTATCTATCGGATGTATCATTTCGGTAGTGTTAGCCGATTGCACCGTCTTACCGTCAATAGACAAACTGAAGTTCAAATCATTCATCTGTTTGTCCCATTTACCTTTCGATACAAACTGTCCTACCGCTGCCGAGTTATCAAAGGCTTTGGCTATTTCCCAAGGAAGTCCTTTTTTCTTAAGTTCGGATTGTATATCTCTTGCCGTAAAATCGATACCGAGACTAACTTCTTCGTAATAGCGATGAGCAAATCGTTCTGCTATATTTTTACCCATCTTACTTATCTTAACTACAACCTCAGCCTCGTAGTGTATATCGGCAGAGAAATCGGGAATATAGAAATCTTTCTTATCACCCGAAAGCAAAGATGTATCGGGTTTCATAAAAAGAACAGGATCATCGTCGCTATTCGATAATGCCCTGTTCATTTCTTTATTATGTGATTGATAATTTTGCCCTACGCAAATAATCTTCATCTTTTTGCTGTATAAAAAATATACAACAAAGATACACAAGTTTTTATTTCTTTTTATGAATTCCGCCAAACATTTGCCTCAAGCGCATTGTAATTACACCGATTACACCTTCAGCAAAAATACCGGAGCTCATTTTTGAAGTACCCAACATCCGATTAACAAAAATAATAGATACTTCTTTTATATTAAATTTCAGACAATGTGCCGTATACTTCATTTCCACTTGGAAAGCATATCCTTTGAAGCGAATATTGTCCAAATCTATAGTTTCAAGAACTGCACGTCGATAACAAACAAATCCGGCTGTAGAGTCATGTACCTTCATGCCCGTAATAAAACGCACATATCTGGAAGCAAAATAAGACATCAAAACCCTGCCCATAGGCCAGTTTACAACGTTTACGCCACTACAATAGCGTGAGCCTACCGCCAGATCGGCTCCTTGATTAACACATGCCTCATACAAGCGGAGAAGATCGTTCGGATTGTGAGAAAAATCAGCATCCATCTCATACACATACTCATAACTGCTCCCCAAAGCCCA
>NZ_JAIXHZ010000102.1:0-1804 GCF_043392705.1 Dysgonomonas sp. Shenzhen-Wh21 | reverse complement strand
GTTATTACACTCAGATTTCCTCTTCCGAAACGTCTATGATAACAGCCTTAAAAAAGGCAGAAAAGAATAAAGAGTGGATTGTAATAACAGGGTGGAAACCACATTTTATGTGGACAGAATTTGAACTCAAAAAATTGAGTGATCCCAAAAAGATATATCCCACAGATAATATTCAGGTTATATCTCGGCGCGGGTTTAAAGAAGACAAGCCCGAAATTGCTGCTTTTTTTGAGAATTTTAAATTAGATGACAAGCTATTACACGAACTGATAATTGATGTAAGTATGGATAAGAATCCTGAAATTGGAGCTAAAGTATTTTTTGAAAAATACCGGACTTTTCTGTAATAAAAACGATGGGTGGAGGAGGGTACTTTTACATATACAAATAAGAAAACTACACTATACTGCAAAATGAGTTTTCCTATTTTCAAAAACAATTAATGATCAATGGTAAATGAAAATTAATCATCCTTAACAACAATTATGTAAACGAACCGCAAAGACATGTGAGATGCTAAAAAATGAATACAAACTTACCGATAGGCCTTAAAAAGAAATCTTAAAAAGCCAAAAATAAACCATCCAGACAAAGGAATGTATTAAATTTGCGATTCGAAAAAAAGCTGTTCTGATGGCTTGTAAAAGGCCTTTTGACTTACGGTTTAATCTTAAAAAAATCAGAGATTATGTTTGATTATAAATTTAGAGATGTATAAATAAGATTGAATGAGTACCGTTTCTTCGAAATTATATTGTACCTAATGTTTTACAAATTGAAAGAGATTTCAGTTATTGTCGATGATTGCCAAAGGAGGAATGGCAGTATTAGGAAAAGATCCTATAAAGATGATGCAGATGTTGATAGATGCCGAAGTAAAAATGTTCAAGGGGTTAAATGTTAAAGTATTATTCTTACAAAATATCATAACAGATCTTCTTCTTGGGTATGGAACAAAAGATATTTTTGAGGCATATTGCGACTATGTTCGTAAGAAATATAAATTGATTCCGGGACTTATTACTCAGAATATGCCTTATTTGAAGCAAAAACTATCTGAGTGGGGAATAGAAGAGGTTGTTATATGCAGCTCTATTAATAAGATAGGTTACCTTATGTCCCCTTCGGTAGAAGCGTATGTTGATACAATTCGAAATAATGATTCTTCAAAATACCAACTCATGGCAATGAGTACACTTGCTTCAGGAGCAATTAGTGCTCCTGAAGCTTATGAATTTATTAATGCTCTGAATATACAATCCGTTGTTTTTGGTGCTTCCTCAGAAAAAAATATCAGAGAAACTGTGAGTTTAATAAAGTGATATTATTTTGATTGTCATTTGTTTACTATTTAATCTCTGTTTGTCTGAATAGAAATTGCTTACGACTAAAAACGAAATAAGCAAGAATTACACTGAAATATGAATTATGCAAATTTAGACCGTCTCAAGATTCTGGACTATCTTGAGAGGTGCGGTAATGAGGCTTCTGTTGTTGATATAATAGCATATTCAGGAGCAGAAAAACTGAGGGTATACAGCTTGATAACTAAAATGGAACTGAATGGGGAAATCAAAATTTTAGAAAAAACCTCTTTTGGTGCTCCTATATATGTTAAAATAGCCTAAAATATATGTCTATTCCATTATTATACATTTATATATAACCGATCAATTAAATAATTAATCAGATCTCGTGTAGAATCAAAATAGTCTCCAATCCAAGAAATACAGAAGTTCGACTATATTTTCTTACGCAAATTTGAATTAAAATTTTCAATAAAATATATCGAACGTTATATAGA
>NZ_JAIXHZ010000101.1:0-14784 GCF_043392705.1 Dysgonomonas sp. Shenzhen-Wh21 | reverse complement strand
AGTGGCTGTAATAAATATCAATAGGCCTGAGATGGTTGCTGATGGCAAGCATTCCTTTGTGAAAAGAGCAAACGAGAAATTTATCATCCGGCTGAGTAAAATACCATACGATTGCATCTTTATATTCTCTTTTGTAAGGAGGAAAATCCGATGCTATCTGATTTCTTATATAATCTGCTATCTCCGATTCTTTCTCTTGTTTTATTTTTGTTATTAAAATACCACTATTGTCTTTATACTTTGAAATAATCGTAGGAAAAGATAAATTTTCTCCGAGTACACCCGTTAAGCTGCGAAGCGCAGGATCATACTGGTATAGCATATCCAGATTATACTCTCTATTGATATTTATTACAGCCACTGCCTGAGGAGATATATATTCATAAATATCAACAGAGAAAGATTGTTTGTTCTTTTCAAGTTTGTTATATAATCGCCACCCTCCGATAAGGACTGCAATTATCAGAACAAATAAAATAACTATCTTTATCTCTCGTTTAGCCATTGTGTAATTAAACATCAATTTATACAAAGATATATGAAAGCTTTAGTATTTAAAGAACTTAAGTCTGTTTTTTGCTCTTCTTTCGGAGCGTTCTTTTCTTTAGCTTTTCTTCTCATTATAGGAGGTTTACTGTGGTTCTTCTCCGGAAAATACAATCTGGTGGATACCGGTTACGCTGATCTGAGCGGCTTTTTCGCTTTGTCTCCCATACTACTTTTGGTATTGATTCCGGCTTTTACCATGCGCTCTTTTTCAGAAGAACGAAAGGGAAAAACTTTAGATATTCTAATGACGAGACCTGTTAGTGTCTTCCATATCTATCTAAGTAAATATCTGGCTGCACTTATCTTCGTATTTATTACTTTATTGCCTACATGTATTTATGTTTATTCTTTATCTCAGCTAGCCAATCCGGTAGGAAACATTGACCTTAATGCTATTTTAGCCTCGTATTTTTCTTTGCTATTATTGGTTATGGTTTTTATAGCTATCGGTCTATTTGGGTCGGCTTTGTCTAAGAATCAGGTTGTAGCACTTATCACTTCAGTAATTTTAAGTGTTTTTGTTTACTATGGCTTCGATTTGCTCTCCGGCTTATTCCTTGCCGGAAAAACGCAAGCTGCCGTGTCATCTCTGGGACTGCTTCATCATTACGAATTGATGCAAAAGGGGGTTATACGATTTAAGGACTTGCTTGTTGTTGTTAATTATTTGGTTTTGTTTGTAATTTTTGCTCTTGTCGTATTAAGTGGGAGCAAATTAAGAGTTTTAGTCAGGGGGGGAGTTTTGTTTGCTATCCTTAATGTTGGATTGTACTTTATACCTAATTATAGAATTGATTTTACATCCGATAAGCGTTATACACTAAGTGATTATACAATAAACCTCTTGAAAGGTACGAAAAATGAGATTCCTCTTAATATAAATGTATATTTGAGTGGAGATCTCAACTATGGATTCCAGCGTTTACAGGATGCAACCGTTAATCTATTAAATGATTATAACCGATATGTGAATAGCAGTCTCGAAATAAGACAAACGAATATATATCAGTCCGAAAGTTCTGCCTCCGAGATATATGAGGCGATGGCACAAAGAGGTATGCCCGGTATTATCCTTAACGAGATCGATAGAGAAGGGAAAGCCAGCAAAAAAATAATATATCCATACGCCCAGATATCAAATGGAAAAGATACCCTGGTTGTTCCTTTGCTCAAAAATATTGCAGGGTACACAGCTGAAGAAAACATAAATGCATCTATTGAGAGTCTGGAGTTTGAATTTACAGACGCTATTCGCTTACTAAGTCAGGAAGCATCTAAGTCTATTGCCTTTATTGAAGGTCATAATGAGATTTTACGTACGTATGTATATGATGCCGAGGAAGTATTATCTAAATACTACACAGTAAATAGGGGGCAGATTGGTAACGAAATTAATATATTGGATAACTTTGATGCCGTGATTATTGCCGGGCCTTTATCAAAATATAGTGAAACGGATAAGTATATCCTCGATCAGTATATAATGTCCGGAGGTAAGGTATTGTGGCTTATCGATGGAGCTTTTTACTCTCATCAGGATCTCGCTCAATTAGGACATTCAGCAAGTATGAAAAATGATGTCAACCTCGATGATATGCTTTTTTCATACGGTGTACGCATAAATTCAAACCTTATTCAGGATAACCAGTGTGTTTCTACATATTTAATGAGTGACGAAGGAGCGCAGTCTGCATCCGTTGTGCCAAGCTATTTTCAGCCACTGTTGATCCCGTCTCAGGATTTTTCCATCACAAAGAATATAAGAGACGTAAAAGCCGGGTTTGCCAGCTCTATTGATATCGTAAACAATTCTCCAGATGTGACAAAGCATGTACTATTGACTACTTCAGCCAACACGCATTTAGTAAAAGTGCCGGATATGATTGATTTTGATATTGCAAAAATACAAAACAATAAAGGCTATTTCGACCTACAATTTGTCCCTGTGGCTGTAAGTCTCGAAGGTGTATTTACGTCCTTATTCCAAAATAGGAAGATGCCTGATAGCATTAAGGCTGATGGTTATAAAACTAAGAATATAAGCGAAAGAACAAAAATGATAATCGTTTCGTCTTCTGATATCATAACAAATGAAATTCAAGGACAGGGGCAAAGTTCTCAGGTATTGCCTATGGGTTATGATAGAGTTTCGCAACAGCAATTTGGTAACCGTGATTTTATTGTGAATGCCGTAAATTGGCTGACAGGAGATGACGGACTGATGCAGTTGAGGACAAAGCAACAAAAGCTATATATCCTGAACAAAAAAGAGGCTTATGAGAACAGAAATCAATATGCCATACTAAATATTGCTTTTCCTGTATTTTTTATTGCTTTGGTCATGGGTTCTATTTCTCTGTATAGAAAAAGAAAATATGGGAAGTAACTTGATATTCCGTTAGCTGAAGATAAGTCAATGTGTAAATAGATTTCTGAAAAATATCTAATTTTGCACACTTTCAGCCTATTTCTTTTTATATTTGTATTTACGATTTTAACAAAAGAATGGATCAGATAAAGCACCAAATTGATACTCTTCGGGAAGAGTTGAACAAACATAATTACGACTATTACGTACTTTCTGCACCAACTATTTCAGATTTTGAATTTGATAAGAAATTAAAGGAATTGACCGATTTGGAAACTCAGTATCCTGAGTATTTCGATCCTAATTCTCCGAGTCAACGTGTTGGTAGCGATATTAATAAATCATTCAAACAAGTCCCTCATAAATATCCCATGTTATCGTTGGGAAATACATATACAGAGGCAGAAATTACAGATTTTTACAATCGGGTAAAGAAAGGGTTGAATGATGATTTCGAAATTGTATGTGAATTAAAGTACGATGGAACATCTATTTCCCTTACTTATATCAACGGTCAGTTAACACAGGCTGTTACACGTGGCGATGGAGTGCAGGGAGATGATGTGACAGCTAATGTGCGTACCATTCGTAGTATTCCTTTACGATTGCATGGGACAGGTTATCCTGCCGAGTTTGAAATCAGAGGAGAGATTCTGATGCCGTGGTCTGTATTTGATCAAATCAATAAGGAAAGAGCCGAACAGGAAGAAGCCCTTTTTGCTAATCCCCGTAACGCTGGATCGGGAACACTGAAACAGCAAGACCCCAAGATAGTGGCATCACGTAAACTTGACTCTTTTCTCTACTACTTGTTAGGAGAAGATTTGCCTACAGATGGACATTACGAAAATCTGATGAAAGCGAAGGAATGGGGCTTTAAAATTTCGGATGCAACCAAGAAGTGTAAGACTTTAGACGAAATATTCGCTTATATACATTATTGGGACAAGGAACGTAAAAACCTTCCTGTAGCTACAGATGGAATAGTGCTTAAAGTAAACTCGTTGACTCAGCAAAAGAATCTTGGATTTACATCTAAGTTTCCTCGTTGGGCTATTGCCTTCAAATTTCAGGCAGAGCAGGCTGTTACCACACTAGAGTCTGTTTCATATCAGGTGGGGCGTACAGGAGCTATTACACCAGTGGCCAACCTTAGACCGGTAAAACTGTCGGGAACAACTGTTAAGCGAGCGTCACTTTATAATGAAGATTATATTAACTCTCTTGATTTACATCTCAATGATCAGGTCTATGTAGAAAAAGGAGGAGAAATAATACCTAAGATCACTGGGGTAGATGTTGCCCAAAGAAATATATTTGATACTAAAGTCGAGTTTATAAAAGATTGTCCCGAATGTGGTACACCTCTTGTCAAAGATGAAGGAGAGGCTATATATTATTGCCCGAACGACGTGTCATGCCCACCGCAGATAAAAGGTCGTATCGAACACTTCCTGACCCGAAAAGCGATGAATATTGCCGGAGGAACAGAGACTGTAGAACACCTTTACAATGCCGGATATATTCGAAATATTGCAGACCTATATACACTAAAGTGGCAGGATGTCTCTCGTCTTGAGCGTTGGGCTGAGAAGAGTGCCAAGAATCTCATAGATAGCATTCATGCATCGGTATCAGTTCCTTACGAAAGAGTACTTTTTGCTTTGGGTATCCGTTATGTTGGCGAAACCGTAGCGAAAAAACTAGCATTGGCTTTTCCTGATATCGATTTGTTAGAAGCAGCTACAATAGAAGACCTGACACAGGTTGACGAAATCGGTGATCGGATAGCTCAAAGTATCGTTAAATATTTTAGTAATCCTAACAATCTTGAAGTAATAAATAAACTTCGTACATTTGGATTGCAATTTGAACTTAGTGAATCTATTATTGCCCAGAGAACAGAAAAACTAAAAGGCTTGTCAATCGTAATTAGCGGGACTTTCGAAAAATATTCCCGCGATGAATACAAGAGTATGATAGAACAGAATGGAGGTAAGAACAGCGGTTCTATATCTTCAAAAACTAATTATGTCTTAGCCGGTGACAATATGGGACCTGCTAAACTCGAGAAAGCGAAAAGCCTGGGTATTCCTATTATTAATGAAGATGATTTTCTTAAAATGTTGGAATAATTTTTTGTATAAACCCTAAATAATTAAAATCGACCATGGAGCTAAATTTATTAAAAGAAAAATTTAAATCGCTATTCGGAACCGAAGGTACAATGTATACATCGCCGGGGCGTATCAATCTTATTGGAGAACATACCGATTACAATGGCGGATTTGTGTTGCCTGGAGCAATCGACAAAGCCATGTATTGTGTGATCAAGCCAAATGGAACGCCCGACCGTATTAAGGCATACGCTATGGATTTGTCTGAAATGGATGAATTCGGACTAGATGATATTCCGATCAAACAATGGGGAAAATATATCTTCGGCGTATGTCACGAAATAATGAAGCTAGGAAAACAGGTTCAAGGTTTTGACTGCGTGTTTGCAGGTGATGTGCCTCTCGGAGCAGGAATGTCTTCATCAGCAGCATTGGAGAGTTGTTTCGGATTTGCGATCAATGATATGTATAATCTTGGCTTAGACCGTTTTCAACTAGCCAAAATAGGACAAGCTACAGAGCACAATTATGTAGGAGTCAAATGTGGTATTATGGATCAGTTTGCATCTTGCTTTGGCAAGGCGGGGTCATTAATCCGTTTAGATTGTCGCTCTCTTGAATATAAATATATTCCGTTCAATCCGGAAGGATACCGCTTGGTATTGTTGAATACTTGCGTAGCACATGAGTTGGCTTCTTCGGCTTATAACAAACGTCGCGAATCGTGCGAAAATGCAGCATCATATATTCGTAAATATCATCCTGAAGTGGAATTATTGCGTGATGCTACAATCGACATGTTGAAAGAGGTAGCTAATGAAGTTAGTGCCGAAGACTATATGCGTGCAGAGTTCGTTATCGAAGAAATTCAACGTATGAGCGAAGCGTGTGATGCATTGGAAAGAGGTGATTACGAAACTGTAGGTAAGAAAATGTATGAGACTCATATCGGACTTAGCCGTAAATATGAAGTTAGCTGCGAAGAACTTGACTTCCTGAATGATATTGCACGTCAGTGTGGTGTAACCGGGTCTCGTGTAATGGGTGGCGGCTTTGGTGGTTGCACCATCAATCTTGTGAAAAATGAGCTTCATGATGATTTCATCAAACGTGCTACCGAAAGCTATGAGCAAAAGTTCAGAATCAAGCCGAAGGTATACGATGTGGTGATCAGTGATGGTGCCAGAAAATTATAAAAAATAACAGAAGCAGAATTTATTTTTCCCGGTTGAAAACGAAATATACGACTGCTCGTTTATTATGATATCTAACACAACAAAATTATTATGTTTGATTTTTTAGTAAAATGGAAAATAAATTCTGCTTTCCGAGATAATAAAAGAAAACATGCTTTCCGAAATTTAGAGAGCATGAAAAGTGTACTTATTCTGTTCTCATATAACGATTGGCCGGCTATAGATGCTATATCAAAAGATTTAATAGCAAATGGTAAAAAAGTTGTCTTGTGGACGTATCAATCTACAAAGAAGGCTCCGGGGAATACAATATTTCCGGCAAATGTGAGAATTATTCATCCTCAGGAAATGTCTTTTCTTCAGATACTTGCACCATCTGTCTTGGAAGAGTTCAAAGCATTGGAGTATGATACGCTTATTGACTTGACTACTACTGAAAGTAAGATTTATGAATATTTGCTGTCCAATAATTCTTCTGAGTTCAGTATCGGTATTGCAAAGCCGGATCAGCCTTTTTATGACTTTCTGGTACTCAAAACTGATGAAATGAATCTGCAGGAAACTTATCAGCAAATAAAAAATTACCTGAGCAAAGTGCTCTAGGGTGTAAATTAATTCTTAATTTTGCACAAACTGAAAAGAGATATACACTTTTCTAAAGATAAAGATTGACTTTATGTCCAGGATAAATCTGAGAGGAATGGGAGTTGCTTTAATTACTCCTTTTAAAGAAGATGAGAGTGTCGATTATGATGCCCTGCTTCGGCTTGTTGATTATCAGTTGCAAAATGGAACTGATTATCTGGTTGTACTTGGTACAACAGCAGAAACCCCAACATTGACCGAGGGAGAAAAAAAACAGATTGTCGAATTGGTGGTAAATAAAGTCAACGGTCAAATTCCTGTTATTATAGGAGAAGGTGGAAATAATACACGTGCCATTGTCGATAAGTTAAAGAAAAATGATTATGCCGGCATAGACGGTATTCTTTCAGTAGTTCCTTACTATAACAAACCATCACAGGAAGGTATATATCAGCATTATAAAGCTATCTCGGAAGCATCTTCCCTGCCTATTATAGCTTATAATGTTCCGGGGCGGACAGGTGTTAATATGACGGCTGATACAACATTGCGCATTGCTAATGAGTTCCGAAATATTGTTGCTGTAAAAGAAGCATCTGGTAATATGACTCAGATGGATGATATCATAAAGCGGAAACCCGAACATTTTGATGTGATATCAGGTGATGATGGGGTTACCTTTCCTTTGATAACCCTCGGCGCTGTTGGTGTCATATCAGTGATTGGTAATGCATTCCCTCGCGAATTTAGTCGTATGACTCGTTTGGCACTTGAAGGTGATTATGCCAGTGCTTTGACTATACATCATAGTTTCAACGAGCTATTCAACCTTCTTTTCGTGGATGGAAATCCGGCAGGAGTAAAATGTATGCTCAATATGATGGGTTATATTCAAAATAAACTTCGTCTGCCTTTAGTTCCTACACGTATAACTACGTATGAGCAAATAAGAAACGTATTGCTCGAACTCAATATTAAATGTTAGTTTAGACAAGGGTTACTTCTATTTCTCTTTCTCTCATCATCTCAATTATATGGGCCGGTGCGTTTTTGTCTGTAATGATGTGATGTATTTTATTTAAATCACATATTTTACAAAACCCTCTTCTGCCAAATTTTGACGAGTCTGTAAGTACAATAATTTTTTGTGCGGCATCTATCATTTGCTGATTGATTCTAGCTTCGCTCATGTCGCTGGTTGTCAGTCCGTAATCGAGATCAATTCCGTCTACCCCCAAGAATAGCTTGTTGCAGGAGAGACTCTCCAGTATGTTTTCAGCATAGTGTCCAATCACTGATACCGAGTTTTTTCTCATAATGCCTCCCAATTGAATGATCTCAATATTAGGGTTGTAGCATAAACTTAATGAAACTTTTACCGAAGATGTGATTACTGTAATACCTTCGCTGGCATTTATTTCGTTTGCGAAAGCGAGTAGGGTTGTTCCCGATGCTATTATAATTTTATCGTTTGACTCCAATAATTTACTTGCTGCTTTTGCTATCGATGATTTTTCATCCATATTCAGCTTTTCTTTCACATCTATATGTTTGTCTGATATAATTGAACTGAGACTACTGGCACTTCCATGATTGCGATATAACATCTTTTTGCTTTCGAGAAACTTTAAATCTTTTCGTATCGTAACTTCCGAAACTCCCAGTTTTTCGCTTAAGTCCAGAACTTTTACATATCCGTCTTCTTTAAGTTGCTCCAGTATATATTTATGTCGCTTCGCTATATTTCCCATATTATTTGCTAATTAGTTATTAGATCTTGCTGCAAAGGTATAAATATTTCTATTGTTTATGTAATATGCTTTGCATCTTTATTGTTAAGTTTTTTATTTTGTTATATGTGTTTCGTTTCGTAATTGTATGTTATGATTTCGAATTAATTATAAATATCTCCGAATTGTGATAAAAAAGTTTCGAATTTATTTGTTTATTTCAAACTCTTAATTAATTTTGTGTGTATATAGATGTGATACAATGAAACGAGATGATTATATAAAGCAAATAGCAGATAGATCTCTAATATGGGATTTTGTTGTTGTCGGAGGCGGAGCAACCGGGCTTGGTGCTGCAGTTGATGCTGCTTCACGAGGGTTCAAGGTTGTGTTGTTGGAGCAGGCTGATTTTACAAAAGCCACTTCTAGTCGCAGTACGAAACTTGTGCATGGTGGTGTGCGTTATTTGGCACAAGGAGATGTGAGTTTGGTTGTTGAGGCTCTTCGCGAAAGAGGTCTGATGAAAAAGAATGCTCCACATCTTGTGAAAGATCAACGTTTTATCATCGGAAATTATAAATGGTGGGAAAAGCCATTTTATACAATTGGTCTTACTATTTATGATCTATTGGCTGGGAAGAGAGGTTTGGGGCGTTCTTTGCCTATGACAAAGAAGGCTGTAGAATGTGAGATACCTCAAATAAATAAGACTCGATTAAGAGGAGGTGTTGTTTATCATGATGGTCAGTTTGATGACTCTCGTATGGGGATCAACTTGATGCAGACTGCAGCTGAACAAGGTGCACTTGTGATTAATTATGCTAAAGTGACCAATTTGATAAAGGATGATTCTGGCAAAATTTCAGGAGTAAATGTTTATGATGAAATAGGTAAGCAGCCATATTCGCTAAAAGCAAAAGTTGTAGTGAATGCTACCGGAATTTTTGTGGATGGTTTAATGAAGATGGATGCTCCGGAAAAAGACAATATAGTTCGTCCGAGTCAGGGTGTTCATCTTGTTGTAGATAAATCATTTTTAGGAGGGGATACAGCAATAATGATCCCAAAAACGAGTGATGGACGTGTTCTGTTTGGTGTGCCATGGCACGATAAGGTTGTTTTAGGTACAACAGACACTCCATTAAAAGAGTTTGTTTTGGAACCTCAGGCATTGGAAGAGGAGATAGAGTTTATTCTGAGAACTGCCGGAGAATATTTAGCGAAGAAGCCAACACGGGACGATATCCTTTCTGTCTTTGCTGGTTTGAGACCTTTGGCTGCGCCTAAAAAGGAATCTGACGGTAAGAAAACAAAAGAAATATCAAGAAGCCACAAAATTGTAATATCAGATAGTGGGCTCATTACTATTACAGGTGGTAAGTGGACTACCTATAGAGATATGGCTCAGGATGTTATTGATAAAGGTATTACTATAGGGGGATTGCCACGCAAAGAGTGTGTTACCAAAGATTTGCGAATACATGGATACAAGGAAAAGGTAGACAGATCCAACTTTAACTATGTTTACGGAAGTGATATTGATAAGATCGTTGAGCTTCAAAGCCAATCTCTGAAATTTGCCGAAAAATTACATCCCGATTATGATTATACAGTGGCTGAGGTTCTGTGGGCTGTTAGAGAAGAAATGGCTTTGACTGTAGAAGATGTACTTGCAAGACGTTTTAGGATTTTGTTTTTAGATGCACGTGCAGCAATTGATATGGCTCCACAAGTTACGTCGATTATGGCTATAGAGATGAATAAAGATAAGGAGTGGGAGGCTATACAAGTTCGTGAATTTGTGGAACTGGCTCAGCATTATTTATTAGTAGACTATAAGCCGAATTATATACCTTAGCATATGGAATGATAGCAGAAAAACTAATCATATAACTAATATACCATGGAACAGAAATACATTTTATCATTTGATGCCGGTACTACCAGCTCAAGGGCTATCGTATTCAATCGCAAGGGGGAGATATGCTCTGTAGCCCAGAAGGAGTTTCCGCAAATTTTTCCACAGAGCGGTTGGGTAGAACATGACCCTCTCGAAATATGGGCTTCGCAAGCTGCCGTAGCTGCTGAAGCCATTACAAAAATTGGAATCAATGGTACGAATATCGCCGGAATCGGAATTACCAATCAGCGGGAAACTACCATTGTCTGGGATCGTGAAACTGGAGAGCCCGTATACAATGCTATTGTATGGCAAGACCGAAGAACATCCGAATATTGCGATGCTCTGAAAAATGAAGGGCTACTTCCTGTTATCAAAGAAAAAACAGGACTGATTGTTGACGCATACTTTAGTGCAACAAAAGTAAAATGGATACTGGATAATGTTCAGGGAGCGAGAGAAAAAGCAGAAAAAGGAAAGCTGGTGTTTGGTACTGTTGATACTTGGATTGTATGGCAACTAACAAGAGGTTCGGTACATGTAACCGATGTTTCGAATGCTTCACGTACAATGTTGTTTAATATTCATACTTTGCAATGGGATAATGATCTTCTCGAGTTGTTTAATATACCGGTGAGTATGATGCCTAAGGTATGTGCTTCCAGTGAGGTGTATGGACATACACGAACTACAATTTTTGCCTCCAAAGTTCCTATTTCGGGTATTGCCGGCGACCAGCAAGCTGCGCTCTTCGGACAAATGTGCCTTGAACAAGGAATGGTAAAGAATACATACGGAACAGGTTGTTTTATCTTGATGAATACAGGGAATAAGCCTGTTGTATCAAAAAATAATCTAATATCTACGATAGCATGGCAGTTGGATGGAAAGACAACTTATGCTCTCGAAGGAAGTATTTTCGTTGGTGGAGCAATCGTACAATGGCTCAGAGATGGGCTTAAAATTATAAACTCTTCTTCCGAAATAGAGGAATTGGCCACGCAGGTAAAAGATAATGGAGATGTATATTTCGTGCCTTCTTTAACTGGCTTGGGGGCTCCCTATTGGGATCAATATGCACGGGGTACAATTGTTGGAATATCTCGAGGAACTACTTCTGCACATATTGCTCGTGCTGCGCTTGAAGGTATTGCTTATCAGACTATGGATGTAATCAATGCAATGATCTTGGATGCAGGCGTAGGGCTTAAAGAGCTTAGAGTAGATGGCGGCGCTGCTAAGAATAATTTATTGATGCAGTTTCAGGCTAATGTGCTTGGGCAAACAGTGATTCGTCCTCAAACTACCGAAACCACCGCTCTGGGAGCTGCTTATCTTGCCGGGCTTGCTGTTGGCTATTGGGAGAATGTAGAGGAGATAAAGAAACAATGGCATATTGATACTAAATTCGAGCCTGATCTTAAGATTGATATGCATTTGGCTAAGAAAAAATGGTCTGAAGCTGTTTACCGTGCCCAATCGTGGGTGAGATAATATTCTAATCTATATACCATGGGACAAGATATTTTATTCGAATTTATAGGCACAGCTATACTCATTTTATTGGGTGCAGGTGTTTGTGCAAATGTTAATCTCAAGAAGACATTGGGCAACAGTTCCGGTTGGGTTGTGATTTCTTTCGGTTGGGGCTTGGCTGTTTTTGTTGCAGCGTTTATTTCTGCTCCATATTCGGGGGCTCATCTTAATCCGGCTCTTACTATAGGCTTGGCAATTGCAGGCAGTTTCAAAGGGAGTGTAATCGGGTATATAGTGGCGCAGATGTTGGGTGCTATACTTGGTGCATCTTTAGTTTTTCTGATGTATAAGCCTCATTTCGATGCCGAGGAAAATCCAAATGCTAAAAAAGGTGTATTCTGTACGGGTCCTGCAATAAAGGCCTATACTTATAATTTTATCAGTGAAGTAATCGGAACATTCGTCCTCATGTTTGGGGTGTTGATGGTCGGCGGTGCGCAAATAGATGGACCGCTTCCGGTATCGTTGGTTATAGTATCTATAGGTATGTCATTAGGGGGAACTACCGGATATGCTATTAATCCGGCTCGTGACCTTGGACCACGTATCGCACATGCAATACTACCTATAAAAAATAAAAGAGATAGCGACTGGGGCTACTCTTGGATACCTGTTCTCGGACCGATAGTTGGTGCTGCTCTAGCTTCGGGACTATATTTGTTAATCAAGTAGAAACTATATCTAATACCAAAATCTAGTTGTTAAAACCTTTTTAAATTACTAAGTTATGAAAAAGATTAATTTTATGCGTAAGGCATTATGTCTTGCGGTAGTGATGATTTTGACTTCTTCGTTCGCTTTAACGGCTCAAACATACCGTTATATAAAAGGCTGGCCGAAAGAAGCTAACGATCGTATTGAGAGCTTTTTGAACTCTACGATTACGATGAAAGAACGTAAAGTAGCCATATTTGACTGCGATGGTACACTGTTTGGTCAGGTTCCTTACTATCTGGCGGATGAAGCTCTTTTTAGTTTTGCTCAAAAAACTTATGGAAATAGAACAGACAAAGAAGCAAAAGAAAAAATGGCAATTGTAGATGATATGCTTCATGGAAAAGATAATGTGGGAATCGCTTATGTGCAAAAGCGTGTGAGATTTTTTGCCGGATTATCTCCAGACGAAATATCTACAATAGGGAATGATTGCTATAACGAAAAATTTCAAGGGAAGTTCTATCCTGAGATGAAAGAATTCTTAGCAAATCTACAAGAGTATGGAATCGAAATATGGGTATTGACTGCATCTCCTGAGTTTTTATATCAACGCTTTGTTCATGAACAACTGGGTATTCCTGTAGACCGTATTATCGGAGTGAAATCTGCTGTAAGAAATGGAAAGACAACTGACGAATTAGTATTGCCAACCCCTCAGGATTGGGGCAAAGCTGAAACTATTCACACGTTTATAAAAGCTCGTCCGATTATCGTTGGTGGTAATAGCCGTGGTGATATGGAAATGATGGATGAGTCCGTAGGATTGAAGTTAATGGTTAATCCTGATAATGTGAAGATAGAAAAAGAACATGCCGGAAATATGGAAGGTATGACAGTAAAACAATATTGGGATAAAGATCCGAACTGTGTTATTGTTTATTGTAACGATGTTCCCGAAGGAAACTATAAATATACAACTCAGGAATGGGGTGTGAAAGTTAATAAAACCAATAAGAAACAATAGCCATGTCTAGTTGTAGATTAACTATATTGGCTGCTCTTTCTCTGTTTGCATTTTCTTCATTGTTTGCTCAATCTGTAGATGTGAAAATCGCAGATGAAACCGTGAAAATAACTCCAATGGGTCGCTTTTATTTTGACGGAGCAACTTATATAGAAGACGGAACAGACCTAAGTAATGGGGTAGCTATGTCAGATGTCCGGTTGGGACTAAAAGCGAAATATAAAAGTTTCGATATGAAAGTTGATCTCGGATTTGCCGGAGGGAAAGTAGGTTATAAAGATATTTTCTTGCAGTATAATCTGAATAAAACATCTTATGTTAGAGGCGGACATTTTGCCGAACCATTTGGTATCGATCATATGGAGAGTTCTGCTAACATCAAGTTTATTACTGCCAACGCTACATCGTTTGCTTTCTCTCCGGGAAGAAAACTGGGAGTTGAGTATATCGGTTGGAATAAATATGCATGGGTAGGTATAGGAGCATTTGCTGATGGCGACTCTATGACTAACTCCATTGAAGGAGATGATGGATATTCGGCTACAGGGCGTGTTGTATTTAATCCGTTGCAGCAAGATGGTAAAATATTCCATATAGGCTTAGCCGGGTCTTATCGCAAGGCCGATGCTAATGGATTTGATGCTAACGGTGTGCAGAAGCCGAAAGTAATCAGCTATGGAAGTTCGTTGATCACAAATGTAGAAAAGCGTAAATTTATTCAGGCGAGTATATCAAATGCCGATTATCAGGCTAAATATGCTGTAGAGCTTATCGGAGCATACGGTCCTTTGTATCTTCAAGCTGAATATTTCCATAGTAATGTAGAAAGAAAAGATGATCTGCCTGCGTATAAAGCTAGTGGAGCTTATGCTCAAATTGGTTTCTTGGCTATTGGTGGTAATTATACTTATTCATCTTCTTGGGCGAGGATGGGTACTCCGAAACCGAAGTCTTTAGAATTTGCATTGAGGTACAACTATACCGATCTTGATAATAAAAACTCAGGGATAAAAGGAGGTAGAATGAGTGATTGGACGCTTGCTGCAAATTATTATTTAAATAAATATATAATGTTAAGATTAGACTATTCTAATGTTTCTTTAGGTAATACAAATCCTTTGG
>NZ_JAIXHZ010000100.1:0-4921 GCF_043392705.1 Dysgonomonas sp. Shenzhen-Wh21 | reverse complement strand
ACTTCTTAGAGTAGTTTATGTAAGAGAGGTAGGGCTGGAATAAAAACAATTAACTACTTATCATTAATTATTTTAGAAATATCAACATGCTTGAATATTTCTTTAAATATTTTCAGTATCTCCATATATGTTGGTGATAAATTATTTATAGCTTCATAATTATCAAAGATATTATAATCATTCACGTTCATATTCTGAGTTGTTTTTATACTGTAGACTTTTGACATAATATTTTATATTTTATAAAGTTTATAATCCCATCTGTAATAATAGCAAAACAACAAAATAACCCGATCTGAAATTATAAATAGTTCTACTACTATGCTCTATAACAAATATACGAATAATATACTTTTTTCACTAATTTTAGGACAAGAAAAAGCTTCGAAAAGTTTCGATTCGAAACAAACCAACATCTACATCTATAAAGCAATCAATTACAAGTCTTTGAAAACGCTATAAGATACGATACACAAATTAAAAAGGTAAATCATTAGCTCTATCTGAAAAAATATAAGATAAGATACCTTTCGCTATCCTATAAAACACTGAAATGCTCGAAACCCTATTCGAAACTACGTTATACCCTACTTAATTTATTATATTTACCTCTAAGCCAAAGCTTCTGCCAATATAGAAATTGGATGTTCACAACGTTTTGCAGTCGACATTTCTATCTGCCACTTACAAGTTTCGCAATCTGTCACTATATAATCATAATCCTCTGCTTCAATTTGGTTAAAAAGAGACTCTCCTATATCTTGCGAAGTTTTATAATTTTCTTTCTTAAAACCATAGGTACCTGCTATACCACAACACTGTGAATCTAATACTTTGAGCTCGATATTCGGAATTAATTTCAACAGCTCTATCGAATAATATGACCAACCCAATTTCTCCATATGGCATGGGGTATGATATGCTACCTTTATTCTTTTATCTTTCAACTTCAGCTTTGTTTCGGTTGTACTCAATAGCCTGTAGATATAGCGTGTAGCAAGCTCAACATGCTCTCTGACATCCTTGGTATCGATCCCCAATAAGTGCGGATATTCGTCTCTTATCGTGAAAGTACAGGTAGACGATGTTGCAACCACGGGTATATTTTTCTCCAATATAGACTCGCGAATAGATGCTATATTTGTTCTAGCCTGTTTTTTGGCTTGATTAATAAACCCATTAGAAATCAATGCAACGCCACAACACTTTTCTTTCTTTAGTAACTGCACACCTATTCCCAATGAATTGAAAACCTTAATCAAGTCTTTCCCCAACTGTGGATTATTATAATTGGCATAGCAACCATGAAAATAACTCACTTGCTTCGCAAATACCTTTTGTTCATTAGCATGTTTCTTATACCAGCCCTCGAATGTACCCAACGAATATTTTGGAAAAGTTCTGCGATGATCTATCTTAAATACAGAATCGAGTACAGACTTTACAGGACTCAAACCGAGAGTTGCATTCACTATTGGAGCAAATGGCGTGGCAAAGCTACCAACCAGATCCGTATTTGCTAAAATGAAATCCCGAATCTTGGGTTTCTTTTTACTATATTTAATTCTGGCAGATTGTATTATATCGCCAATCTTAACATTCGACGGGCAAGCAACCTCACATCTTTTACAATTGATACAATACTTCAAAGCTTCATCATAAAAATCAGCTTCTTTCAGACGCAAGCGTTCACCATCCGGCCCGGCTTGCTTTGGTCCCGGATAATCGGGATTAACAGCAGCTACAGGACAATAAACAGTACAAACGGTGCATTTTATACATTGTTCAAAGTTATTTTCACTTATATTATGTTGTTGCAAATTCATAATTCTCCCTATTTATTTTTATTATGCTTTCGGCTATACTTAGTGCACTCAGAATAGACACACCGGCTCCACAGCCTTCTTTTATAGGATTGAATCCTTCGAGGATAGCTCCTGAAACATATAGATTATCCAATGCAACTCCGCTCAAAAGTCCTCTGAAATTATTATCTGTTTTAACACCAAACTCCTGATAACCTTGTGCATCAAACATTTTTGAGCTATACCATTTTTGCCTGTTATCTGAATAACTAACATCTAAGTTAAAAATTGGCTCATATATCCGATCCGATGTGGCAATCAACCCTTGACTAAAATAGCTTCCTGTAGCCAAAATATAGGTTTTGCCCACCAAAGGAATGTCTCCATGATTGAATGAATAAACCCTCTTTATCGTGTTATTCTCTATATCTGCCTTTTTAATGCTATCACCAAGCATATATACGCCTCCCAGTTTCAAAAAATAATCATGAAGATATTGCTGTGTATAAATCCCAACAATAGAAGGCGGCATCGTAGGAATCAGCAAGATTGGCTTATTTACCTCTTTTTGTAAATCCTGAAAGGCTATTGCATTTAGCCCTATGCAAGCCGGTAAAATAATAGCTTCGCTATCTATACTTTTATCATTTAATATTTTAGCTAAAAGATTTATATTTCGATCCAAAACCCGAGCAATATTAGTTGATCGCATTTCGGTCGGATTACGCCTGAGATAATCTAAATCGGGAATATCAAACAAATGAATGTCGCTCTCTGTCCCTAGCTTCAAAAACTCATCAGCTACAAACTGCGGATAAAAGTCAAGAAAGCCAACAGGATTGAATATCGAAACTTTTTTCCATCTTAGCCTATCCATTCGTTCACTTGTTGCAAAGCCGAAAGAGGTCAGCCATGTTGGTTTTAATGTCCCCATTGGAGTAATTCGGTAGTGATTCGCATCACCACACCCAAACATAGGAAGCCCAACATTTGTAAAAAAAATTTCCGCATCAGAAACGAAACGAGCAAATCCATCTATCCCTAATTTTGCATAAGGATGGTTGGGCATTTGCTTTATTAAATCAGGCAAAGCGGACAAAGGATTATCCACCGCTGTTCCGTCAGGTAATGCATTCAATAGATCGCACGAACCGGAAGAAAAATGTAAAGCACTTTGTCCGGAAGATACAATAACACAACGTTCCCCCTGTTGAGCCAATTTGATACCACAAACAAGCCCCGACAATCCACCTCCTATTATAATCGTATCAAACTTCATAATATAATTATTTTTCAACTGAATCTAACCCGCACACCCCTTGATAAACCCAAGCAGTATATTCGCTTTCACGCAAAGTATCGCCCCATGCTATAGGATAGATGCCCTTCCAACGCTCATTCAAGAAAGAAGATAAATCATCTTTTACTCTCTTACTACAAAACCGTTCAGTACTTCGCATTACACCGGATGCTCGACAAGCACAAAGCTCTCCTTGGCAAGTCCCCATACCAATGCGTGTTCTTCGCCTTAAATCGACAAGACTTTTCACATTCAGTTCATCCAACGCATATTTTACTTCGCCTACCGATACGCCCTCACACTCACAAACTAGACTGTTATCTAGTTGTGTATTGTCCATGAGCTTTTCGGCCAAGTCTCCATGACGATATATCGCAGCTTTTCGTTGCGTAGCGGGCAACGAAATTATTTTTTTATTTATTTCTTCTATATTTTCTCGAGATCCCGGCAATCTCTCTTCGGCCGTAGTGCATGGCGACGAAACATTCAACTTCTTACACACAAGGTCTGTCGCCCATTCTGCCATCAAACGATAAGTCATCAGCTTACCTCCCGTTATCGTTATATAACCTTGCAGTCCATCACGTTCGGCATGGTCTAGCAGTATGATACCACGACTGACATTTCGTCCCGTAGGTTCATTATCGGATGCAACTAACGGTCTGACTCCAGCATAGGCTCTCAAAATACGAGTTTGTGCCAATCGTGGGGCAAGCTTTTCTCCTTCTCTTATGAGAATATCAACCTCTTGAGGAGTCACAGTCATGTTATCAATTTCATCGTATGGAATATTCATCGATGTTGTTCCGATCAGAGAAATAGTATCCCCCGGAACCAAAATATCCGAATCGGCAGGTTTTCGGCATCGATTAAGCACCACATTATTAACACGGTGACCAAAAATCAATAAAGAACCTTTGGCGGGTAACATTTTCACTGTAACACCTGCAAGCATAGAAATATGCTGTCCCCAAATTCCTCCGGCATTGACAACAGTCGAACCATATATCTTTTTTGTTTCTTTCTCTTTATGATCAAATACCTCTACTCCAATTATGCGATCCTGTTCTCTCAACATCCCTATTACTTCATGGTATGTCAATATCTTTGCTCCATGATCTCTTGCATCTATCATGTTGGATGCCGTCAGACGAAACGGATCTACTGATCCATCCGGAACTTTTACTGTTCCTACTATCAACGGATTGGCAGAGGGCTCGAGTAAGAGCGCTTCTTTTGGATCTATTATATCAGCTCTTATCCCTGCAAGATTACAAGCCTCTACAAATTTTGCCTGATAGTTTATATCATCTTCCGGAAGTGTTAGAAACAAACCATTGGTTTCTTCGATGCAATGGCTGGCTATTCGTTTCAATATCATATTTTCTTTGATACATTCTTCAGCAGACTCTCTATCAGTTACAGCATAACGCGCACCACTATGCAACAATCCATGATTACGTCCTGTAGCACCTGTAGATATATCGTAACGCTCGAGCAAAACAGCATTCAATCCCCTACGGGAGCAATCTCTAGCAACACCCGCTCCGGTAATTCCGCCACCGATGACTATAACATCAAAAACATCTGAAGAAGATTTCATAAGAATAACTTTTATGATAATTCACAAATATACGAAACTATTCGAAATACAAAAGAAATATATCGAAACATTTTGTAAATAAAATAAGAGGATAGAAATTAAATCTACCCTCTAATTACGATGTTGATATATAAAACTATATATAATTAAAAGACAACTTGAAGCCTGCCTTGAATAGCATTAATAGTTTCTCCTGCGGCCAAAGGATTTGTA
>NZ_JAIXHZ010000099.1:0-4353 GCF_043392705.1 Dysgonomonas sp. Shenzhen-Wh21 | reverse complement strand
CCCGAGACATTTAATCACGGAACGTCTGCTCAACGCATACGCTTAATCCTCGTCTCTATATTATAACTGTTTATAGGGGATATCAAAGGTGTTTCCATCTTGTATATCTCCTGTTGGGAGTCCTTTCTTCAACCAGCGTATGCGTTGAGCAGACGTTCCGTGATTAAATGTCTCGGGGACCGTGCATAGTTGCAATTGTATTTGCAGATGGTCATCTCCAGTTTTTGAGGCTGCGTTCAGTCCTTTTTCTATATCACCTTCTTCAAACGAATTGAACTTTTCATTATCGTGACAGACCCATACTTCGGCATAAAAATCTGCTTGTAGTTCAAACCTAACGTTAAGCTCGTTACTTTCTTTTTCGGTCAACTGTTGCTTTTGTTGTCCTTTTTGCAACATCTCCGGCAAGTATTGTATGTGATAACCTACTTCGGGAGCTATATATTTCAGTCCGTTCTGAGGAAATCTGTCAGCCCATACATCTTCTTTGCCGACAAATATAGTTTTTGCAAAATTAGCAGCAGATTCCTCTTGGGCGGAAGGAATATAAGTTTTCTCTAGAGATATTATATCGGTTGCTTGCTGAGTCATAAATTCCATAGGATTATTACCTCCTACAAGCCAAATAATGAGGCCAATTAAGATTGTTCCGCCAATACTTAAAGAGATCTTACCCGAAGTTTTTTCCCCTCGACGGTCATCTACGTTGTCACTGGTTTTTCTGTCATCCAATCTCATATTTTGTATTCTTAGATGTAACTCGATCTATTGTAAATACAAACATATAAAACAACGAGATTGTTTAAATCATCCTTCACCTCCGTCTTTGCCTTTTGGTCCTGCATCTTTTGAAGAAAAGGTGTAATTGGATTAATCCAATTTCCTGAATGGTGGTTTTACCACCTCTGCTTTCAAATTCTTTTCTCGTACTTTAATAAAAATAGGAGTTCCCAGCTTTGTATACTCTGGTTTTATATAACCTAATCCTATGCCTATCTTGGCTGTAGGCGACATTGTACCCGAAGTGACTGTTCCTATTGTTTCATTATTTTCGTTTACTATATCATATCCGTGACGTGGAATTCCTTTTTCTTGCATCTTGAATCCGCACAGTTTACGATTGACACCTTCCTGTTTTTGTTTTTCAAGTATCTCGCGAGCAGTGAAATTTTTTCCTTCCGTAAATTTGGTAATCCAACCTAACCCGGCTTCGATAGGAGTCGTTGTATCATCCAAGTCGTTGCCATACAGACAAAATCCCATCTCGAGGCGAAGTGTATCGCGAGCACCCAGTCCTATCGGTTTAATACCAAATTCTTCTCCAGCCTCAAAGATAGCGTTCCATATATCTTCTCCGTATTCAGGGTAAAAGTATAGCTCAAAACCTCCAGCTCCGGTATATCCAGTATTGGATATAATTACGCTATCCAGCCCCGATCCCTTAAGGCTGCCAATAACAAATGAATAATAAGGAATCATTGTTAGATCTATCTTCGTTAGCTTTTGAAGCGTCGCCAAGGCTTTAGGCCCCTGTATCGCTAATTGAGCTATCGTGTCGGACGAGTTTTCAAGATCAGCCAATTCTTCATTATGATCTGTCAGCCATTTCCAGTCTTTCTCTATGTTCGATGCATTTACTACCAACATATATTTATAGGGCTCGTAGTGATATATGATTATATCATCTACTATTCCACCCTGATCGTTAATGATGGCAGTATACTGGGCTTTACCTATTTCGAGAGTGGCAACGTCATTGCTTAACATTCTCTGTAGAAAAGGAAGAGCTCTGGGACCTTTTACCCATATCTCGCCCATATGAGATACATCAAATACTCCCACGCCTTTGCAGACGGTCATGTGTTCATCTATAATACCTGAATATTCGATCGGCATATTATAGCCCGCAAATTCATGCATCTTAGCGCCAAGAGCAATGTGGATGTCTGTAAATGGAGTTTTTTTCATTACTTATTATATATTTCGTTATTAGTGTTCAATATTACTAAAAAGTAACAAAAGTAACACATAATATATAGGTTTTACTTGTCACTTTTTATTATTTATAGTGTATTTCCATATAATATAGATAATTTTATTCACATAAAAAAATGAATACTCCTATCTATACGAATAGGATTTATTTACTCGTTACCAATTCGGCAATCTTAACGATCACCTGTACAGCTTTTTCCATAGACTGGATAGGTACAAATTCGTAACGTCCATGGAAATTATGTCCACCTGCAAAGATATTCGGACAAGGTAATCCCATAAATGATAGACGTGCACCATCTGTTCCTCCTCTGATAGGTTTTACAATAGGGGTAACGCCTACAGCGGTCATTGCTTCAAAAGCCAGATCAACCACATGCTTTACAGGTTCAACCTTTTCGCGCATATTGTAATATTGGTCTTTTATTTCTACAGTAGTACTATCCGGGTATAGTTTATTGATGAAAGCGATAGTGTCTAACATTACTTTTTTGCGCTTTTCGAATATTTCACGATCGTGGTCACGTATTATATAACCTACGGTTGCAGCATCTACTGTTCCCGATATATTTGTCAAATGGTAGAATCCTTCATATTCGGTAGTATGTTTGGGACGTTCATTTGAGGGTAGGAGAGAGACTAATTTGTTGGCTACTACCAATGCATTAACCATCTTGTCTTTTGCATATCCGGGATGAACGCTTCGCCCTTGAATATTAATTTTTACGCCGGCAGCATTAAAGTTTTCGTACTCCAGTTCGCCAATAGGTCCACCATCCATCGTATAAGCCCATTCGCAGCCAAATTTTTCAACATCAAAATAGTCGGCACCTGCGCCAATTTCTTCATCAGGTGTAAATCCTATTCGGATTTTTCCATGCTTGATTTCCGGATGATCTTTCAAGTATTTGATAGCAGTTAATATCTCTGCTATACCTGCTTTGTCATCTGCACCTAATAGTGTTTTACCATCAGTTACTATCAAATCCTGACCTACATAGTCTTGCATCTCAGGAAAATCGTTAGGGGATAAAACTATATTAAGCTCTTTATTTAATATGATATCTTTTCCGTCATAATTTTTTACAATCTGTGGATTTACATCTTTACCCGTTAAATCGGGGCTGGTATCCATGTGCGCAACGAACCCTATGGTTGGCACTTTTTTATCTGTATTAGCCGGAAGAGTTGCCATAATATATCCTTTCTGATCCAAAGATATATCTTCCAAACCCATTTCATGCAACTCCTTTTCGAGTTCACGGGCTAGAACCATTTGTCCGGGAGTACTTGGTGTTGTACCTGTTTCTGTGCTTGATTCTGTGTCAAATTTTACGTATTTCAAGAAACGATCTACTACTGTCATATTCTCTATTTATTTTTTATAATATTTTTATTGAAAAATCAGATTTGTTAACGCTTTGATCTCTAGTATTTTCTTTCTACAAAAGAGTTTCATGCAAATGTAGTAAAAGGAAATCAAAGGAAAAAATTGAAATCATATTTTGTGAATATGAAAAATTTATCTACTTTTGTCGCGGGTAAGTCCTATACGGTCAGCTCCCGATTAATCCCCCAGGGTTTGATCGCAGCAAGGGCCGTCGGTTGTAGCGACGCGATATAGTAAGCTTACCCACTTGCCTCTTTAGCTCAGTTGGCCAGAGCACGTGATTTGTAATCTCGGGGTCGTTGGTTCGAATCCGACAAGAGGCTCAAAAAAGACTATTCAATTTGGATAGTCTTTTTTATTTATGGCTATTTCTTTAGCATCTGTATAATAAACGAACAGGGTTAGAAATTCTAACCCTGTTCGTTTATTGTTGAAAGTATATGTAATTTCTGTTTTTTTGATATACTGGATTACCAACCTTTTACAGCTCCGCCCTTAAATACATCAGCTGCAACTTTCTCTACCTCTTCTGATTGATACGATTCTACAAACCTTTTGATTTTCTCACTGTCTTTATTTTCTTCTCTGGTCACTATTAGATTGACATAAGGAGACTCCTTATCTTCTGCAAAAACAGCGTCTTTAAGTAAGAGCCCTGCTTGTCCAGCAAAATTATTGTTGATGATAGATAGAGACACTTTTGCGTCATCTAATACTCTAGGTAGTTGTGGTGCTTCAAGTTCTAATATCTCCAAGTTTTTAGGGTTTTCTATTATATCAACTAATCGTGGAGATGTTGCTCCTTCTTTAAGTTTTATCAATCCCACCTTTTGTAATAATAGCAATGCTCTGCTATTGTTTGATGCATCATTCGGGATCACTACTACACTTCCATCTTTCAACTCATCCAAACTTTTTATTTTTTTTGAATATGCTGCCATTGGATATACAAACGTATTACCTACGAT
>NZ_JAIXHZ010000098.1:0-2697 GCF_043392705.1 Dysgonomonas sp. Shenzhen-Wh21 | reverse complement strand
CCAACAAATGGTGAAAGAGATTATTCTCGACAAGCAGGCTGCTCAACTTGGCTTAAATGTGACCAAAGAAGAATTGAATGATATGGTTACAGGGCCTAACGTAGCTCCGATACTACATCAGATACCATTCTTCGTTAATCCTCAAACAGGTCAATTCGAAAGAGCGGCTTTAAATCAGTTCATACAAACTATCTCTCAGGATGATACTAATTTGCCTGAGAATCAAAGAGCTGAAATACAGGCAAGGAGAGAAATCTGGACATTTATCCAGAATATGATGAAATATCAACGTCTCGAAGAAAAATATTCAGCTATAGTTGCAGGTATTGTGATTCCTACAGCCACAGAAGCTAAATCGGCTTTTGATGACTCTAAGACACAAGCCAGCATCTCGTATGTTGTACAAAAATATACTTCTATCGCAGACTCTTTAGTTGCTAAGGATGTAACAGATAAGGATATTAAAGCGTTATACGATCAACGTAAAAACAACTTTAAGCTTGAATCTGAATTACGTAAGATCTCTTACTTTGTAAAAGATGTTGTTCCGAGTGATGAAGATTATGCTGCTGTAGAAAAAGAAATCAATGCTATTCATGATAAATTTGTAGCAACAGATAATCCTGGATTACTTGTTAATGAATATTCAAACAATCAGTATGTAGATGCATTTATCTCGGTAAATACTTTACCTGCAGATATGAAAGAATTTGCTCAAACAGCTACAATTGGTCAAGTAAACGGACCTGAACGTAACGAGCAATCATATATAATGTATAAGCTGGTTGACAGAACTTCTGCTGCCGACTCTGTCAAACTACAGATGATTCCATTACCTCAGGGCTTGGATCAGGCTACTGCAACTCATATTTCAGATAGTTTGCTAAATGTAATTAAAGGAGGTAAAGATTTTTCTGCTCTAGCAAATGAGTTGATGCCGGGATCAAATGGCGGTAATATTGGCTGGGCTACAGAAATGGCTTTGGCTAGTGCCGGTGGAGATTTGATCAAAAAATGCTTCGGAGCAGCTAAAGGCGATGTTTTTAATGTGTCAATAAATGGTCAGACACAAATCGTACGTGTTGAAGATAAAACCAATCCTGTTGCAAAAGTTAAGATTGCACTTATACAAATGCCGGTGATTGTTAGTGATAAGACTCAAAACTCGGTAGATAACGAGTTGAACCAATTTGTTGCTGAAAACGGAAATGTTCAGAATTTCGATAATGCTGCATTAACTAAAGGGTATAATATTATATCAAATGCAGTTGTTTCTCCGTCTGATATGTTATTGGGGCAGGTCGCAGGTTCTCGTCAAGTTATATCTTGGGCTTTCAATAATAAAGTTGGGTCTGTGAAGAAATTTGATAATCTTACAAACAAGAGAATAATTGCTGTAGTTAAGAATGAAATAAGCGGTGATTATATGCCGGTATCAGAAGTTTCAGCAATGTTGAAAGCTGAATTGATTAATGATAAAAAGGCAGAAAAAATAATTGCTGATCTGAAAGCTAAAAACTTGACTTCTCTCGATGGATATGCTCAAGCTATAGCAGGTAGAGTTGATACTGTAAACTTTGTTACTTTCCAAACGAATAATATCTCGGGTGTTGGTTACGAGCCGTTGTTGAACGTATATGCAAAACATGGGCAAGTAAACAAGCTGGAAGCTCCTAAGAAAGGTAAATCGGGAGTGTACGTGATAGATGTAACAAGTAAGACTGAAAATACAGCGACATTCGACCCGGCACAGTCAAAACAAATGATACGTCAAAGCAACATGTATCAATTGATGTCTCAGGCAATGTTGGTTCTGAAAGAGAAAATGAATGTAAAAGACAACAGGGTTGCATTCTGGTAATTATTAAAACTTAAATTATAAAAAATCCCTTATAGTTATAACTATAGGGGATTTTGTGTTTTTATCTAATTATTATATGACAAAAAAAGAACGATACGAACGTGTGATAGACTGGTTTGATAAAAATATGCCGGTTGTGGATACCGAACTCCACTACGATAGCCCATTTCATCTTTTGATTGCAGTAATACTATCTGCTCAATGCACCGACAAGAGGGTTAATATGGTTACTCCTGCGCTTTTTGAAGCATTTCCAACCCCCGAGGTTTTGGCAGTATCTTCTCCGGATGATGTTTATGAATATATCAAAAGCATTTCATACCCCAATAACAAGGCGAAGAATCTTGTTGGGATGGCAAAGAAGGTTATGGCTGATTTTAACGGCCAAATTCCCGATACTTTGGAGGAGTTGGAGTCAATACCCGGGGTTGGGCGCAAAACTGCCAATGTAATGCTTATAGTCGCTTTTGATAAGCCGGCTATGCCTGTTGATACGCATGTGTTCAGAGTGTCTAATAGGATAGGATTGACTGATAATTCAAAAAATCCGGCTCAAACAGAACGGGAATTGATAAAATATATCCCTTCTCGATATTTATCGAAAGCACATCATTGGCTGATATTACATGGCAGATATGTATGCTTGGCTCGTAAGCCAAAATGTGAAGAATGTGGATTGACGCCATTTTGCAAATACTTCACAAAAAAATAAATTTTGATTAAGTTATTTTGTTTAAGGGTTTTGTATATTTCGGTTAAAATATTTTGAAAAAAAGGCATTAAAATATTTGGAGATGTATAAATAAAATGCATATCTTTGCACCCGCTTTGATAGA
>NZ_JAIXHZ010000097.1:0-4855 GCF_043392705.1 Dysgonomonas sp. Shenzhen-Wh21 | reverse complement strand
TGTATTTCTTACTTTTATCCTTTAATGTACCTTTATTTTCAATTATGGGTTTAATTGTCTGATTGAAGTAATGGGTCTTGCCTGTTCCCCATGCACCTGTCATTAACAGAGCATAATCTGTCTCAAACTCTAAATATTGGTCTACTATTAAATCTAATCTTTGCATATACTTTAATGTCTAAAACTTATTCCTAAATTATACTCCAAAGATATATTTATTGGCTCATTAAATGTTATTTTTGTGAAAACAAGATATTTATTATTATGATAGAAGGAGTATTGGCTACAGGTGAAATATGAATAACTAAGAATATTGCAAATTATATATTTCGCTAAGGAATGGATAAAATCTTTACTTCTAAGGAAGATTTACAGGAGGAACTTATAACTATAGTCCATAGTACTATTGATGAATATTATGGTCGCATTGTATATGTTTATAGCTCTCTTTTTTCTCCCTTGTTCGTAATGAAATACCTATATAATAATAAAGCTTTCCAAAATGTGTCTATAACTTCTGCCAATAGGAATTATTTCTTTACCTACCTTCATCGCATTGCCGACCAAGCCTGTTACTTGCTTAAGGTTAACCATATACGAACGGTGAACTCTGGGAATAAAAGGACATTTCATTTTTTGTTCTATCTGTCCTAATGTTAGGGAGGATAAGTGTTCTTTAGTTTGATTGCAAAAGACAACGGTTGTGTAACTGCCTTCGGCTTTCAGATAAAGAATCTGGTCGAAAGGTATATACTTCACAGTTTTACCAGTACGTACAAACAAAGCAGGAATAATATATAAAACTTCATTGTCAATATTTCTCATAATCAATATTAGTTATATTAAGAAATAGAGCGATATTGACCATTTAAAAAGGATCTCAAAAAAGATCCTTACAAATGATTATCCCATAATCAGCCAATTAGAACACTGTTTCATTATATAGAAACACTCTCTGATTACTATATTCTACACATCTAAAACAGATGAAAAATCATTTTTGACTGTATTAACATGGATGGATACTTACGCAAATCTGGATAGAATCGAAACAAAATATAAGTATTAGAACAATTTTTTGGGGTCATTTGTTAATTAAAAACATAAAGAAATATAAATTTCTCAAAAACAGTCTATAAGAAAAGAAAGTTAAGAAATGTAGAGTGATAATTCTATAGATAAATAGATAAACACCGGTTGTATTTGAAGTAAGAGTCAATAATTTGACATGAGGGCTACTTCTATTACAACCGATGCCACATGTTCACATTACATTATTATTAGTCTCAAAATAAATTATACCCCTTAAGACTCTATTATAAAAATATTATCGTAATGTATTAATGATTTTTGTTGTAAATTTATCAGGAAAAGTCAAAGCTTCGAGATAAAGCTGAGATAGCGTTTCCTCATTAAAAGGGTCCCCACCTAGCCCATGATCTTCAACATTTCTGAAAATTTGCAAATTTGGATTAGAGTTCATTCTTTCCCCAAGAGCTTTATACCCCCTAAAGAAGTATGTCGAAATTTTCCTACGCCATCTTACTCGCATATCATCATTTAGATTTACGTCCTGAGGAAAATTCCAAAAGTCACCTCGTCCCAAATGAGTAGCTGTGGCCGGCATTCCATTTGCACTCATAAAGATACTACATGGTATACATGAAGCCACCTTTGTTGTTCCCGGTCCCAGAGAATACTCGATATGGGCTTGTTCATTTTCAAGATTTGGATATGATAGCATTGCTTGTATCATGCCATGAACACAACCAAAAAGATGATCTCTCTGCATCCCTCCCCGAGGTGTTAGCTCGCTCGGAACATAAATAATATTAGCTGGCTGCGCTCTTTGTGCTCTAGCAACGCTGTTCGAAGCATTCATAACTTCTACTGCGATCCCGTCATATTCTTGATAAACATCATCGGTGACATTCATTCTGTACGACGGTCTGTAAATAGAGAGCATGGAAGGTCCTATTATATTAAAGCCACCGGTACGTATAAATCCGCCGATGTATGCACCACGAGGTTTAGTTATACTTGCATCGGCCTCCATAGCGTTCCAAAATCCTTCTGTTTGATCATATGCATCAATAATGGTCGTATCATGTATTTGATCCTGATTGAGTGGTTTTGCTAAAATATAAGGCTGATTACGAGCTGGAACCGTTGGAATAAATTTTACATTAACTCCAGCATCTCTTAATATTAACTGACGGAATTCTTCATGTTCTCGTATAACCTCCTGTTGCTGCTGTTGATTTCCACTCAATTCATACTCGAAATCTGTACATAGACCCTCATCTACATTTCTAATTTGTGCTTGATCTTCAATGAAGCCTATTGTAATTATTGTACATAAGGCATCAGCTGTCGTTTTAGTTAATGGACGAATTGACATAAGCTTAACTTTTAATGATTAATAATTCTTTAATATTACTTGGCTTTTCTGATTCTTATATATCTTACTTCTTCCAAATAAGGTTCAACTCTATACAATTTTCTTCTTCTTTAATATCTTGCAATTCAAAATCTGCGTTTCTCCCATCCCATATAAGGGGAGGCAAAAACATTGTCTTATTATCTTGTCCTGGAAAAGGAATACATGTGTAATCTATCATAGAATAGAACCCTGAACGTATCAGTTGATAATAGGGATGGGAAGACTTCGTATTAACCATATTCATATCCCACGCATCTTCATCGGACATATCTACATGATAAATCAATAGTCCTGTTCCAGGTAAATATCGATCCCATCCTTCAGCCTGACGATTCTCAAAATAAAAATATTCTTTCGTATCAGGTATTGCGATCTTAAAAGCACATAATATGCGTGTTGCGGACGAGTAAGAGCTTACCGGATTTAACTTTATAGAAACAATCGTATCAATCGGTTCAAGAACAGGAATATTCATCCATTGCACATATTCTCTTTCAAAAGCCGAATATCCCGCAGGACAACGCCCCTTATCGAGATAGTTACCTCTATCCATAATACTCATACTTCCTAAAGTGAGACCACTACCTGACGATGTGTTATAAAAATCGGGTAGCCCAAGTACATGGCTAAATTCATGACAAAAAGTACCAATAGTGGCCATTAGAGGATCTGGATCATGATCCTTTCCGATGTACTCGGATGAACATGCATAGCGTCCTATAGTTTTATTGGATATAGTCAAACATGAATCTACAATATTTCCGGCATGTGCCCATATATATTCCCTCTTGTTTGGATTTTCATTCTCACAATACGAAGCAAAAAATATATATACCATATCTACCAGAGCATCATTGTTACTGTCGTATTTAGAAAAATCAATCTCGGTTGAAGCTCGTTTACAAGCTTCAATTACCATTTCTGCCGCACGAATTTCTTCTTGATTATCACCGTTTTGACCATAATATGCCATCGGTTTTGGTAACCGAATAGGTCCTATAACATTAAAATTGGGAAAAAACAGGCTGTCTGAATTAGTAATAAAATAATCTCTTACACTCCCTTTAGCTCCCTGATAATTATAACCTTCAGCATTTAACAGAGAGCTAAAACTATCCTTAGGTGCGGGTATAGTAAAATGAGTATCAGAAAATTCGACAAGTATAACTAATCCGTGAAATTCGCCTATTGAATTTATCTTCTGTGCTTTCAGAGATGTTACAGGATATATACTATCATCATAACAGACTGGTATTTCATGAGCCAATCCAATGGACATCAATAAAGCAATGAAAAGACTGTAAATTTTAAACATAATAGAATTGTTTTTATAAATCCTCTTCTATCTTTTTCTTTCTATAAAAAAGATAAAAGAGGATTCGCCGATTTATTCCTTCTTTGAGGTTAATTGGTTGGTCTATTATCCTCAAATTTGATTGGGATATCTTCAGCCTTGGTTGGTTTACCTAATGTTTGCAAATAAGCTTCCTTATCGTCCTCAGGCGTATTTGCTCTTTGTTGGCTGAGAGTTCCTTTTTTCACAGAGCGTTCTACAAACGTATTGTAAACATCGGCGGCAGCTTCGATTGCCGCTGATAATTCTTTCATCGTCATTTTACTGGCATCAAATTGTCCTTGGTACAGATAAAGGAAAGTGCCTAGATCGATGCGATTAACATCAATTACAGATTTAGTAGCTACTACGGCAACTACACGTTCCATTCTTGTTGTAATGGATTTAGCCATTACACCTTGATACCAAGCCTTCATATCGACCCTTACCGGAGATAATCCATCAGTAGCTACATAATACATTTCGATCGTATCTGACGACGCTTCTCCCTCCCCTAAAAAAATATTAAGAGCACTGCTGGCTAGATTACCAATCCCATTGATTATATTCTGCTTATCACCACTCAGAAATGCGGTGAGGCTGGAAGTAACTACATTGCCTATATTTCCAGCTTCACTCGACGAAAACGCACGAACTTCTTTTTTACTCCCTACCATATATGTGATAGGTACCGTCTTGTTACTTTTTTCTTCACCGGCAGTCAATAGGCTTTTCTCAATATCCCTGATAAAAATATCGGCTTTCGCACTTCCCAACTGTTCCAAAGCTTTTACAGCTTCTTTCTGCTCTTCGAATTTTGCATCCGTGGCATCAAAACTTTTGATTGCATCTTTGATTATTGACATAATTCTTCAGATTTTAAATTAGTAATAGATAAGGACTTATAAATATGCCGAAGCATATCATTGTTTTAGTTTCTAATCATCAGTTCTTTATACTATAATCTCCTATCCTATTAAGGATTAAATTTGTCAGTATCTGTATTTATTATACCACAAACGTATAGTAGCTTTTATCCAAATGAAAAATAATATTGATGAATAACGGATTTACCTAAT
>NZ_JAIXHZ010000096.1:0-2441 GCF_043392705.1 Dysgonomonas sp. Shenzhen-Wh21 | reverse complement strand
GAGATTATGTATGTGTGCATAGTAATACCCTTTCCGATAAAAAACTAACCCTTTTATACTTCTTATTTAAAAACAGCAACAAAAGAAAAAAAAAATAGGACTTTATTGTATCTTTTTAAATTGTTTATATATAAATATTATTTATTAGTATCATACATCTTTTTGTTTGTGGTTTATGTTGTTGGTTGTTAGATTGTTATTTCTTATTTTTTGTATGGCGTCTGATTCAATTGTGTACAATGATGATTATCTAGTATTAGCGTAATTGATACGTTAATATCGTGTTACAAATAGAGGAGCAGAAAGATTAACTCCTTCTGCTCCCTTATTAAAAATAGATACTATATTATTCGTTTTATATATATTCTGAAGAGTTACTCTTTCTCAAGAATAACCATCTCAGAAAACCTTTTTATTGCCTCAGCAAAAGACATTTTCAGGCTTATATAGTTTTGAGGTTGATATATATTCTGTCTAAGAGTATACCCTGCATTTATTATTATTTTATTATTGTCTTTTTGTACAGTATATTGTATTGAGACCAGGTTGTCATCTACAATATAAGGTGATGGTAAATAATTAATCTTATACCCTTCAGGAATATTTATTTCAGATCGATAAAAATCACTTTGCATGTATATCATATCTACAGGTAATGTCCGCTTGGTTTGCTTAAAAGGGTTATCGCTGATGGATAAGTTGCAAAATGGATGAATAAATAATTTATCCGATAAATTTTCGACAGAAGCATCAAATGCGAAAGAAAAAACAAAAGGTTTGTCTAAGTCATCATTTTCATCGATATTGATATCGCCTTTTACATCAATATTGTTATTGCTTTTCAATTCTTTTTGCAAATTTTCTGTTTTCCCTAGATATGTTGAACGATAATTATATGCTTTTTGTCCTCTCCCGGCAAATCTGGCTTTTACCTTCATTTTACTTTCTTCCGGAATAATATCTAGAATAAAATTCTTCTGTGAAATGGAAAGTTCTTTTTGTCTGATACTAACCCATTCTTCAGATTTAGGTTTTACTACAAGCCCATTTACATTGAGGCAGCGTTCAGGAAGATCACTATAGTAAAGTAACGGTTCGGTGGCGTCGAGATAATATATTTTTTCTCCGATTCTCACTAGGACTATTGTATAATTAAAGAACTGTTGAAAAGGATGAGATAAGCTTATCGATCCGTTCTTTCTTGTACTTAATATTATAGGATATGCTTCTAGTCCCGCAGAACGGAGTAGCCCGGTTAGGAATAGGTTTATATTAGCAACATTCCCCGTTTGTTTTTTTATAAAATCGGAAACACTATATTCACTGAGTTTACCATAATTTCCGTTCCAATTGTATTTTTCTTTTACATATTTAGTTATAGCCTCCACTTGTTCCAGAGGTGTTTTACTTGCTATATCTAAAGTAGGTAGTATTTTTTTCCCTTCTTTTTCACTATTCTTTATGTACTTTCCAAAATCATTATCTTTCAAGAAATCATCGCACATAGCAGGCCAGGTAGTCATGATTTCTTTGCTGCCTCCTCTTGGATAATATATTTTAGATAGCTGGAAGTAAAGACTTATCAAATAATCCTGTTCGGAAGTAATGTACTCTTCGTCTTTAAATGCCGGAAGGTTTTTTAATCCAAACTCATATTGCATTTCTTTATAAACTAAATGACCAAAGCGAATTTCGTCATTTAGTGGTGTTGCTTTATACTCGTCAAATTTATTTATACTTCTTAGTATATATGTATACTCATAGTATGGTATAGCTTTATATTTTAATTTGCTATAAACAACAGGTATTTTCTTTTGAAAATCCCATTTTCTCATGTTAAAAAAGTAAGGAGTCGTAATTAGATATTTGTATTCGATTACCGAACCTTCGCGGACATCAGCTAATGCGACCTTTTTTATACTTAGATTATTGCTAACCTTTTCTTCGTATATGTTTTTAGGATCGAGAATTGTTTTTGTTAATTGTCCTCCTTCCATGTTGTATGTTATGGCTTCTATTTTTTCGATAGATTCCCACTCTCTATTCTCTGAATAGTAAGGTATTTCGAAGTTTGCGTATTTTGTGCCTGCTTGTTTCAGTATTTTAATTTTTACTTTACGTTCCATCGATAGCAAGAATCCTCGAGATTCGTCTGGTCTAAAATAATAATCACCCAAGTCGTATATAACAACAGCTTCGGCATCTTTGTCTTGCTCATATTGTGACATTGACATTTCATACTGTGTGACTTTTCCGAATTCTTGCGAATAGTTAACCTGAGAGTATCCACTTATAATAGATATTATAAATAGGATAGAAGCTGTAATTGTCTTTTTCATATGTACTGTAGGTATATTTTTTTTAGTTCATTATTCTTTACAGACGTTATAAAATCATAGAATTCTTTATATTCAATAAGGTTGTATCTTCCCGATGAAATC
>NZ_JAIXHZ010000095.1:0-11183 GCF_043392705.1 Dysgonomonas sp. Shenzhen-Wh21 | reverse complement strand
GTAACATATGAACTCTACAGTCAGGGAAAAACAACAGGTACATTCCAGTGTCTTCTTTTGATGCCCGTTCTTTGTTCCTCCGGCAATGAACTTCTCCTTTAGGGCATTCATCTTATCTATAAGCTTTTTACCCATAGCTTTACGTAGCTCATCGGATTGTCCACGTGTAAAATCTGCCAATAGACGAGAAAGTAACATGACCTGTTCCTGATATACTGTAATACCATACGTATCATTCAGATAACGCTCCATTATCGGAATATCATAACTGATCTCTTCCTTTCCATGCTTTCGGGCAATAAATGATGGAATGTAATCCATCGGCCCCGGTCGATAAAGAGCATTCATCGCAATCAGGTCTTCAAACTTAGATGGCTGTAACTCTTTCAGGTATTTCTGCATACCGGCAGACTCGAACTGGAATGTACCTGTTGTTTTTCCCTGACTGTAGAGTTCATATGTTACAGGATCTTCCAACGATATACTGTCTATATCGATATCTTTACCTGTTGTATGTTTGATATTTTCAATTGCCTCTTTTATGATCGAAAGGGTTTTCAACCCCAAGAAGTCCATTTTGATAAGTCCGGTTTCTTCAATAACAGTACCTTCATACTGAGTAACCAAGATATTTTCTCCGGTCTCTTTATCTTCCGCCGTACTAACGGGTACAATATCTGAAATATCCTGCTGCCCGATAATGATACCACATGCATGTACACCTGTATTGCGGACATTTCCCTCTAGCATCTGCGCATATTTTATTGTATCGCGCATTATCGGATCGTAGCTGTTTGCTGCTTCTTTCAGCTCGGGAACATATTCTATCGCATCTCGTAGTGTGACTTTTTTCTTATCAGGAATACGATCAGGAACAAACTTTGCCAAACGATTAGATTCTGATAAAGGCAGTTTTTGTACACGAGCAACGTCTTTTATAGCCGACTTTGTCGCCATAGTTCCATATGTGATAATATGTGCCACACGTTCTTGACCATATTTATCTGTTACCCACTTCAATACTTTGCCTCGCCCATCATCATCAAAGTCGATATCTATATCGGGCATCGATATACGGTCGGGATTCAAGAAACGCTCAAACAGGAGGTCATATTTAATAGGGTCTATATCTGTTATACCCAAACAATAAGCTACTGCCGAACCCGCAGCCGAACCACGTCCCGGACCTACAGCAACCCCCATACTGCGTGCGGCAGCAATAAAGTCCTGAACAATGAGGAAGTATCCCGGAAACCCCATGGTCTTCATCGTATTCAACTCAAAATCGAGCCGTTCTACGATCTCCGGACTTCGGTCTTTTCCATATCGTTTATCTGCTCCTATGACTGTAAGGTGTCGCAGATAGTCTGATTCCAGCTTTATCCGAATAACCTTATCATACCCTCCCAAACGGTGATATGCTTTTTCTCCGAATTCGAGAATAAGATCTTCTTCGGAATACATAATTTTATACCCTTCTTCGGTTCCAAATGAGGCATCGATCGTAAAGAAAGGCATCAATGCATCCGAATCTATAGAATAAAATTCTACTTTATTTGCTATCTCAAGCGTATTGGTCAATACTTCGGGATGATCTGCAAAGATTTGATTCATCTCTGCTGTTGTTTTCAACCATTCCTGTTTTGTATATCTCATCCGTTTAGGATCGTCAAAGTCCTTTCCTGTACTCAAGCAAATCAGTCGGTCGTGTGCATCGGCATCCTCCTCATCTACAAAGTGAACGTCATTTGTTGCGATTACCTTAACGCCGTACTTCTCACCAATACGAAGCAGTTCTTTATTTACCTTTTCTTGTAAAGGATATGCTTCTGCATTTGCATCGGGACGGTTTGTCTTATGTCTCTGCAACTCGAGATAATAATCTTCACCAAAGAGATTTTTAAACCATTGAACAGTTTTTTCGGCCTCTTCTATATCATCGGACATAATCTTTTTAGACACTTCACCTCCAAGACATGCTGTAGAGATAATAAGTCCTTCATGATATTTTTCGAGCAATTCTTTGTCGATACGGGGACGCATATAATAACCTTCTGTCCATCCGTACGAAATCATTTTGATAAGGTTTTTATACCCGGTAAGATTTTTGGCCAAAACCACCAAGTGCCAACCACTCATATCCGGCTTGCCTTCCTTCAGATGTCTGCTTCGACGTGCAACATAACATTCGCAACCTATAATGGGCTTAAACTTCTTAGCCTCTTCTTCCTTTATTTTGGTTTTTAAATCTCCTATCTGAATCGAGTTGTCTGATTCTTTATCTGCCTCTAATTTCTTTATCTCAGTTTTTAGTTCCTTAATAGCAGCATCATATTTCGAATTTTTCTTTTTTACGTAATTGAAAAACTCTTTTATCCCAAACATTGCGCCATGATCGGTCAAAGCAATGGCTTTCATTCCATCACCAACCGCCTTATCTACTAGCTTTTGAATACTAGCCTGACCATCAAGCAGTGAATATTGGGAGTGAACATGTAAGTGTACAAAATTATTCATATCTCAATCTTTGCTTTTTCACAATTTGTAAAGTTACTATAAATAGCCTGCCTTTACCACAAAAATACGCATCAGTTTTCAACAAATAATATCCGTTAGGTTTTATGCCCTTGTAGTCACCGAGATAAGAACATGCAAGCCGTTAATTATAAACCCGCAACATTCTCACAACACCTTCAAACATCTATAAACAAACATCTTAACACATACAATATGATCATTAAAAATAGGATTTATAAAACATGTGGTCAGAAATTATAAATACTGACAGTTTATTAAATCTATTCATATATTTTTGTAGCAGATGCTAAATCAGACTAAACAGCTTCCTAGCTTTAACTGAGAACATTCTCATTGAATTAACAAACTTTACAAAACTTGAAAATGGTAAGATCCTCCGGATTTTACCATTTTCTACATCTAACATTATAAATTAGGACTTCTGAGTTCGATTTATAATAACCCAGAAAATCAAATTTAGACAAATGGGGTTTTATAATTATCAATATATTGGTACACAGAAAATATATACCTAAATTTGTGTACACAAAACTGACCGTATGATCAAGAAAAACATATTATTACTTCTCATATTTATAACATCTCTTGCTTATTCACAGCAAATAAAAATCACAGGAAAAGTTACTAATCAACAAGGAAAATTGTTGGAACACGTTTCTATTTCGGAGATCAATAGCCGCAACGAAGTAATAACAAATGAGAGAGGCGAATATGCATTATCTATACAACCTAAAGATTCGATTAAGATCATATTCTCTTTGATAGGCTATCAGCGTCACCAATATATAATACCTAAACCTACAAGTGACTTGGTACTGAATATTACCTTAAAAGAAGATAATAATATCTTAGGAGCCATTACTATAGAAGGACAACAAACCGTTACCACAGTTATTGAACGAGTCGACTACTTAGCAACCAGACGAGCTTCAAATCCTTGGGGAAGTATAGAATCTCTCCTCGCAACGATGGGGGGAGTAAGCTCTACAAACGAACTGAGTTCGCAATACTCTGTACGTGGAGGGAACTTTGATGAAAATATCGTATACGTTAATGGGAATGAGATTTATCGCCCTCTCTTAGTGCGTTCAGCTCAGCAGGAAGGGTTAAGTTTTATAAATCCTGACATGGTGCAAACCGTCGGTTTTTCTGCCGGAGGATATAGTGCAGAGTATGGAGACAAGATGTCATCAGTGCTTGATATTACATATAAAAAACCAAAAGAGTTTGAAGCGTCTGCCTCTGCCGGACTTCTAGGGGGAAGTGTCCATATCGGTAATTCGACAGGAAAATTCTCGCAGATTACGGGAATTCGTTATAAAACAACTCAGTCCTTACTGAGCTCTACCGATACTAAAGCCGAATACGACCCTTCATTTATTGATGCTCAAACATATATAACGTACGACTTGTCGCCCAAATGGGAAGTTAGTATGCTGGGAAACTATTCGCACAATACTTATGAATATACGCCCAAGACACGCAGTACTAGTTTTGGTACACTTACCATGCCTCGAAACTTTACCGTATATTTTGATGGATGGGAAAAGGACAGGTTTATTACTTACCAAGCAGTATTGACGCTGAAAGGCAGAATAAATGAAAATATAAATATAGGTATTACCGGCTCTACATTCTCTTCTGACGAAAGAGAACGTTATGATATAGAAGGCAATTATATATTGGAGGAACAGAACATAGTAGAGGGAAATGAAACCTTTGACGAATCTTCTCTGCTGGGGATAGGACGCTATATTGAACATGCACGCAATGAGGTGAAATCGGAAGTATATACAATCAGTCATTTCGGAGACTTTAAGATAGGAAGTAACCTCTTGAAATGGGGGCTCACTTATCAACAAGAAAATGTAAGAGATAAGATCAAAGAGTGGGAAATGAGAGATTCTGCGGGTTACTCTCTACCAAATACAGGAATAGATGTCAATCTATATTCGAATCTGAAAGCAGATAACAAAATCAAGCCTTCTCGTTTCTCCGGATATATACAAGACACTTATAAACTCAATACAGACAATGGCTTATTTATTATAAATGCCGGAGTCAGAGCGAGCTATTGGACTTTCAATGAAGAACTGATAGTAAGCCCACGTGGAGCTATAGCTTTTGTACCAAGCGGAATCGAAAACTTCTCGATACGACTAGCGGGAGGCATTTATTATCAGGCTCCTTTTTACAAAGAATTCCAAAAAGTAATAAATGTAGATGGGAACAATGTTATCGAGCTGAATAAAGATATTAAATCACAAAAATCGATTCATGTCGTACTAGGAAGTGATTATTATTTTGGAGGCGGGGGCGAACACAACTCTCCACCTCTGAAGTTATCAGGAGAAATATACTATAAGAAATTATCTGATCTGATTCCATATACAGTAAACAATGTAAAAATACGTTATTCAGGAGAAAATAGTTCAAAAGGCTTTGCTCTAGGGATGGACATGAAGCTGTACGGAGAATTTATTCCGGGTGTAGATAGCTGGATTAGTCTGGGAATAATGAAAACGCAACAGGAAATAGACGGGGTAAAAGTTCCTCTGCCTACAGATCAACGTTTCAACTTTGCATTATTCTATCAGGACTATATGCCGGGATATGAACGCCTAAAAATGAGCCTTAGAGGTCTGTGGTCGCAAGGCTTACCCGTATCTGCACCATACAAAGGGTATGAAAACGGATATTTTCGCACACCTGCATATAAGCGTGTTGACATCGGTTTTTCATGGCAAATACTAGGCGAAGATTTTGCTATACGCAACACAAACTCGCTATGTAAAGCCCTAAAAAACATCTGGCTAGGAATAGATATCTTTAATATATTCGACATGCAAAATACAAATACGTATTACTGGATTACAGATATTTACAATCATCAATATGCCGTACCAAATTATCTGACCGGACGCCAAGTAAACGCAAAACTATTAATCGAATTTTAGCTTATTTAATAAATTGAATTCAATCATATAAGGTTAAATAATATAACTTTACTATCAATCAAAAACGAAGAGATTATGGAAAATTTTTCATTAGCAAATCCCGTAAAGATTATATTCGGGGAAGGAATGATCAAAGAGATTACGAACGAAATACCTCAAGGCAGTAAAGTGTTAATGACTTACGGAGGAGGCAGTATAAAGAAAAACGGAGTGTACGATCAGGCTGTAAAAGCTCTAAGCGGTTACGAATGGCATGAATTTGGAGGGATAGAACCAAATCCACACTATGAAACCTGCATGAAGGCTGTCGCTGTAATCAAAGAAAAGGGTATCGATTTTATATTATCCGTAGGTGGCGGATCGGTTCTTGACGCTACAAAGTTTATTTCTGCCGCAGTCTATTTCGAAGAGGGTGATCCGTGGCAGATACTGTCTAAAGGTAGCAAAGTAAAGAAAGCTATGCCTTTTGGAGACATTATTACATTGCCTGCTACAGGATCAGAAATGAATAGCGGAGCTGTAATAACCCGTGCCGAAACTCAAGAAAAACTTGCATTTGGTTCTCCCCTCACCTACCCTAAGTTTTCTGTACTTGATCCGACTGTAACATATTCATTACCTCCCCGCCAAACAGGGAATGGAGTTGTAGATGCTTTTGTACATGTAATGGAGCAATACCTGACATATAACGAAGGAGATTCTTTGCTGCAAGATAATATGGCTGAAGCTATTGTAAAAACATTGGTAGAAGAAGGACCTAAAGCACTGAAAGAACCTAGCAACTATGACGTTCGTGCCAATCTGATGTGGGCTTCAACGTGGGCACTGAATGGCTGGATTGCCTGCGGTGTGCCCGAAGACTGGGCTACTCACATGATCGGACATGAACTTACAGCTTTCTATGGACTTGATCATGCTCAAACTCTTGCCATTGTATTGCCGGGAGTAATGACAGTGCTAAAAGATCAGAAAGGCAGAAAGATCACTCGTCTTGGAAAAGAGGTGTTTGGCATCCAAGGAAGCGATGCAATAAATAGAACAATTAAAGCAGTAGAAAACTTCTTCGAATCGATGGGTGTAAAAACTCATCTGTCTGACTACGGATTGGGCGATGAGGCTATAAATAAAGTAGCTGAGCGATTAGGAAACCGTGGATGGAAACTCGGAGAGTGTCATAACATTACTGCTGATGTAATCAAAGATATTTTGACTTTAAGAAAATAAGTCGCAAATATAGAAAGTAAGCCGATAATTATATCGGCTTATTTTATAATCTGATCTTCGGAAACCTCGCTTAAATTATTTATTATTAATTCTTTTAGCTTTTCTTCCGGCAATATTACATTAAAGTTACCCCAAAAATTTCTGTCATACTGATACTTAGTATCTGAGAATATGTTTTGAGTAGGTATTCTTTCCTTTCGGGCAAATGCATTTACATCCGTTGTATCTACCATACAGTTTACCATTTCGAACCACAGATATAATGGAGTGCTAAAAAGCTTTCGCTTTCTTTTCATCTTAAATTCGAGGTCTCCACGAATATGGTTCACATAATAAATACCATCATTGGATAATTTATACGAGACATTGTACCGAGCCTGTTGTAATGTTAGCCGGATATCCTTATTCTTCCTTTGAACATAAAGATCTGTAGCCTGTTGTACAAACTTGGGATTGACCTCGAAATGCGCTTCTATCAAAGCATAATTCTCTGCGTCAATAAACAATTGTCCTTTAAACAAAGGTTCATCGATATATTCTTTCTGACAGAATGAAATAATATTCACCCTTCTGCCATCTACAACTGTAATATCTGTATGCCCATACTCATATTTATTTTGCTCTTCAGGCTTCAAAAAATCAGGTAAGTTCTTCACCAAATCCAATATCAGACAAGAATTAATACCGGATTTCATTTTTGTAAAGATTGTATCACTTTCCTGAATACTCTTAATACGGCGCATCTTTATAAGTTTTACCTGATCAAGATTTGCATTTACATCATAGCCGGTCTTATAGATTTTAAGTACCGCCTCTGTTACATCTATATTATTTTTTTTATGGTCTATACCCTCTCTGTAGAAGGTTGTAAGATAAACAGGCGAGGTTGAGTAGTTATTCTTACGATTCTCCAGCATACGGTTAATCTCTTCTTGAGGCTCAACTACTCTAATTACGACTTCCTGTAATGGTATTATTCTGGGCTCGAGGGCAAAACGAATATGCTGTCCGGCCAATAGTCCTACTTCCACTTCCTGACTTTCGTAACCTACATGAGTAAACTTTACCTTGGAGTGACGAAGAGAATCAGGCAATATCAATTTGAATTCTCCATCCTGATTAGAAATCGTTCCTATTGTTGAGTTGCTGATTCCTACTGCGCTATAAGCCAAAGGCTCATCCGTTATCTGGTCGTATATTGCACCACTAAAAGTAAAGAACTTTTTCTCTACACTATCTACCTTTTCTATGGAGATTACGGCATGTGTCTTTATCCGATCTGTAACTTGTAATAAAATATGATTTCCTACAACAGAAATCTTTAGTTGATTATTCCCGGTGATCGCATATATGGCTTCCCGCAATGTATATTCGCCTTTTGCAATCTTAACCTTCTTATCATTGTCTATTATCTGGCTATCATAGATAAATAAATAACCCGACTTGTCGGATACTTGCCTCAGCAGTTTATATACACTCTCTTTACTTTTTGGTAATTGTATCTTCCGATTTAGCACTGCGCCATCATCTGCCTGTAAGATCACTGCTACCATCATTAGCAATAACGATACAAGAATACGATGAAAGGTATTTTCAGCCGTATATTTCATGGCGGTTATATATTATTTTTGTGATATAAATATCACATTATCTTGCTGTTTAAACTGCAAATTAAGAGCCAGACAAATCAGTTCAGCCATTGTGTATGGAGTATCACCCGAAAAGGTAACTGTCAGTAAACGATCTTGCAGTTCGGGTGACACTGTTAGCTGCTCTGCATCGGAGTTCATATTTATAACCCTCACAATATCCGACAATCGCTGATCTTTAAAATGAACCCTTTTGAGGTACGATTCAAACTGTGAAACATCTGTGGTTTTAACCTTATGTAGATTATCAGATTCCAAAAAGGCTGTTTCTCCTGCCCTTACATTTACTATCTGCCCGTTCAATTTTGAAGTGACTCTTACTTCTCCACGCCGTACTGATAAAGAAAATGAATTTTTATTTTCACTCTTCACATTAAATGAAGTGCCCAATACCTCAATAATCGTTTGCTGAGTTTCAATGACAAATGGTTTACTTGGATTTCGACTGATATCAAAAAAAGCATTTCCCTCTAAAACGACCTCTCGTTTATCATCCGAAAAACGATTCGGATACTGCAAAGATGCTTGATCTGAAAGATATACTATCGATCCATCTTCTAAAGTAGAGATCAGAGTTGGAGCATCCTTTTCGTTATTTATTGTCAACATTTCCTTATGGCTGGTCTTTTGTCCCCATATAACGAATACTGAAATGGCACAAATACATAAAATTGCAGCCACAGCCCCCCATCTTACCAAAGATGTACGTATGCTTGCCTTTTTCGCTACTTTATTCTCCGGCAGCAATCCGTCCCGATCGAGCCGCATATAAAGGCGATCCCAAGCCTGATCTGTAATCTTATTATTTGTTTCTTTCAAATTCATGATGCGTGTGTATATTTTTCTATTTCCTGTCTTAATATCTGATATGCTTTTGTCATTTCTGCCTCTACCGTTTTTATTGACACAGAAAGCAATTGCGCAATTTCTTTATATTTACGACCTTCCATCCGATGCATTCTGAAAATGCGTAGTCGTCGTTCAGGTAACTGTTCCAGTGTACGATTTATAATATTCTGAAGTTCTTTATATTCAATCTGTTCTTGCGCTGTCGTTTCCGATGCTTCAAGCTTCCTGCTTAATACATTTTCGCGGTGACGTTCTTTTACGTACTGATGTTCGAAATATTGAAGCGACTGGTTACGTACTGCCCCATACAAATAGCTCTTCATCGAACGGACAATATTCAATGCCTCTCGGTCGCGCCACAATACATAAAATAATTCCTGAACAATCTCTTCAGCTGCATCTTTACGACCAATTATGCCAAACGAGTACATGTATAAAGGCAGATAGTACTGGCGAAAAACCTGTTCGAAGGTTTCTATATCACCATCCTTTATCTTCTTGAATATAAGTACATCGTTCAGCATAATAAGTACAATCACAAGTAAGACCAAATATAATAAATCATAACGAATTTATCAGTTACTTTGTTGTTTCTTTAATTTATTTACTGCCGATTCAAGCGACTCTGTAGGTTCTATAATGTTATAGCCCTCCCAGAAGTTGGCATCATAGAAGTTACTCACTTTGTCTGATAACGAATATCTGTCGTTAAATGCTTCTCTAGCGGGAATTTTAGCTATATTATTTTCTTGCCTGTCGGTAACAACCATCTCTGATATAATTGTATAGTTGGTAGAGAACAGCCTGCGTTTATAATCACATTTGAAGCGAACTTCGTTACGAACATAATTCAGATAGCTTTTTCCATTCTGCTGCTTATAAGTAACCAAATAGGCTACCTCTTCAGGTTTGAAATGCAATCTGAATGGTTTTTTACGAAGAATGGCCTGTGTAACTTTATTGCGGTCGTCCATACTCAAATTAAACTCTGCCCGTGAAAAAGCTAATGTTTCCTGATCAATGTACAAGTTACCATAAAACAGGGCGTAAGGCATGACAACCTGAGGCTCAAAACTTATCACATAATGAAGACGTTCGTTTATCATTACACTGTTCTCCATCTTGTACTTGTAGTAATGAAGAGAAGCTTTATCTAACATTATATCCCTATTCTTCACAATATCCAGGTAAGTAGACAAGTTGGGACCTCCTACAAATTTAACAAGCAGAGTATCGCCGGGTTTTGGACTGAGCAGTTTCCTGCCCTTCAACACTTGTACCCTATCTCCTGCATCCGATTGAGTGTATGGGGTCTTGTAGATATCTATAACAGCTTCGGAGATATTTATATAGCTTCGTCTTTTCTGTATAGTTTCACGATAAAATCCGGTTAAAAGATTTGTCATCAAACTATTGTTATCACCTATCTTATCGATAGCTTTTTCCACCAATTGCAACGGATCAGTAGATTCGACAACGACCTCTTTCAATTTGTTCTCGTTACGTGTAAGGAAGATCGTAATATTACTCATATCCTGATCCAATAGAGGTACCCGCTGATTGAAGTAGCCTATGTGGGAAACTTCTATTGTTTTAACGTTCAGGGAATCTCTGACCTTAATGGTAAATCCACCATCAGCATTCGATATCGTACCGATACCTGTTCCGGGAACAGATATACTCACATATTCAAGAGTCTTCTTTGACTTTATATCCTTCACTACTCCGGTTATTGTAATATATCCCGGATCTTTGGCCGAATAAGTTGGAAGTGCTACACTCCAAATTATAAGGACTGTAAATACAGTTTGTATCAATTTTAAACATTTAGTTCTCATGGCTATATTGTTTTTAATGATGATTAATAAAACCGGTTGTACTATTATGATCGTTCAAAAAATGAAAACCCTATCCTTTATCAGATATTTAACATTTAAAGAATGATAATTTAGTTCTAAAAAAATAT
>NZ_JAIXHZ010000094.1:0-8212 GCF_043392705.1 Dysgonomonas sp. Shenzhen-Wh21 | reverse complement strand
ACCCTGTAGCAAAAGCGAAGTCCGCATACGAGATTGCTAAGAAGGAATATCAGAGAGCTGAATCTTTGATCGGAAATAAGCTTATTGCCGAAAAAGAATATAACGAGATCAAGCTGAACTACGAAAATGCTAAGGTTGCTTATCATGCTATTGGGCAGAAAACTACAGCTAAGGGCGTGGGAATCTCAACACCAATAACTGGATTTATAAAGACTAAATTGGTTAATGAAGGTCAATACGTGGAAGTAGGGCAAGCTTTAATGACCGTTACGCAAAATAGAAGATTGCAACTAAGAGCTGACGTTTCGGAACGTTATTTTAAAGATTTAGGAGCTGTAATATCCGCCAATTTCAAAACGCCTTACGATAAGACGGTTTATACCCTTTCCGCTTTGAACGGAAGGCTGGTATCGTACGGAAAGTCTTCTTCTAGTCAAGAATATTATGTTCCGGTCAATTTTGAATTTGATAATATCGGTCAAATAATTTCCGGCTCTTATGTTGAGGTTTATCTCTTAGGACAACAGCGTAGCAATGTTATTTCTATACCTGTATCTTCTTTAATCGAAGAACAAGGCCTGTATTTCGTTTATTTGCAATCTCACGATGATGCTTATAGCAAGCAGGAAGTTACTTTGGGTGCAAATGATGGCAATCATGTCGAAATCTTGTCAGGTCTGAAGAAGGGAGATAAAGTAGTAAGTAAAGGAGCATATCATGTCAAGTTAGCTTCTACATCATCAGCAATCCCTCATGCTCATGAACATTAAATTGAGGAGGAATAGATATGCTGAATAAAATAATACAATTTTCGTTGAACAATCGGCTGATTGTTCTTATCGGTGCTGTACTCCTATTGCTTGGCGGGCTTTATACTGCTAAGAATATGGAGATAGATGTATTTCCTGATCTCAATGCCCCTACTGTAGTGATAATGACAGAGGCGAATGGGATGGCTTCGGAAGAGGTGGAACGCTTGGTCTCTTTTCCTATCGAAACAGCAGTGAATGGTGCTACAGATGTGCGGCGGGTACGCTCCTCATCTACTACAGGTTTCTCTGTTGTATGGGTCGAGTTCGATTGGGGTACAGATATTTATAAAGCTCGGCAGATAGTAACCGAAAAACTGGCTACTCTGGGTGATGCTTTACCCGAGAATATCGGACAACCGACATTGGGACCACAATCTTCGATACTGGGAGAGGTGATGATTATCGGCCTTACTGCTGACTCTACATCTTTATTAGACCTTCGCACTATTGCCGATTGGACGATACGCCCACGCTTACTATCTACAGGTGGTGTGGCTCAGGTGACAGTTATAGGTGGAGATATCAAAGAATATCAGATATTACTCGATCCGGGGCGTATGAAACATTACGGTGTTACGCTGGATGAAGTGTTGCAAGTGACGCGTAATATGAATCAGAATGCATCGGGAGGTGTATTGTATGAGTACGGGAATGAATATATAGTAAGAGGTGTTCTGCAAAGTGCCGATGTAAAAGAAATAGGCAAAGCTGTTATAAAGAAAGTAGGAGAAAGTCCTATTCTGATCAGCGATGTTGCAGATGTAAAGATAGGAGCAAAAACACCTAAATTAGGTGTCGCTTCCGAAAAAACAAAATCTGCCGTATTGCTGACTATAACCAAGCAACCCAATACAAATACTATCGAGCTGAGTGAAAAGCTGGATGCTTCTATCGCTGACTTGCAAAAGGGACTTCCTGCGGATGTGAAAATATCAACAGATATTTTCCGTCAGGAACGTTTTATTAATAACTCTATTAATAATGTGCAGAAGTCGCTTTATGAAGGTTCTATTTTTGTAGTCATCGTGCTGTTCTTGTTTTTGATGAATGGTCGTACCACTTTCATTTCTTTAATGGCTTTACCACTTTCTTTACTGACATCTATTCTTGCTCTCAAGCTGATGGGCTTAACGATCAATACAATGAGCTTGGGAGGGATGGCTATTGCTATCGGTTCGCTGGTAGACGATGCTATCATAGATGTTGAAAATGTATTTAAGCACTTGAGAGAGAATCGGAAAAAGCCAAAAGAGGAACAACAAAGTGTGCTTACTATTGTATTCGAAGCATCAAAGGAAGTCCGTATGCCGATTTTGAATTCAACATTGATTATTGTCGCAAGTTTTACTCCTTTATTTTTCCTTAGCGGTATGGAAGGGCGTATGCTTGTTCCTCTGGGTATAGCTTTTATCGTTGCTCTTTTCGCATCTACAATTATAGCTCTTACAGTAACTCCTGTTTTGTGTAGTTATTTGCTCGCAAATAATAAGAAAGATAAGGGAGAAAAAGAATCTGTATTTGTAGTAAGGCTTAAAGCTATCTATGAAAAAAGCTTACATTGGGCATTAGAGAAACAAAAGATAGTATTGGGAATAACAGGTTTGTTGTTGATTTCGGCTATTGCTATCTCTTTCACGTTTGGGCGCAATTTTTTACCGCCATTTAATGAAGGGTCTTTTACTGTAACAGTAAACACCTTACCAGGGATATCATTGGAGGAATCTGATAAGGTAGCTGCAATGGCGGAAGAGGCTATTCTTAGCGTTCCTGAAATACAAACCGTAGGACGTAAAACCGGGCGTGCCGAATTGGATGAGCATTCTTTTGGCGTAAATAGTTCTGAGATTGAAGCACCTTTTATCTTGAAAGACCGTCCTCAGAAGGAAGTATTGGCGGAGCTTAGGGATAAGCTGAATACCATACCGGGAATTAGTGTGGAAATAGGTCAACCGATATCGCATCGTATCGATCATATGCTTTCGGGCACCAAAGCCAATATTGCCATAAAGATTTTTGGGACAGATCTGAATAAATTATTCTCTCTCGGAAATGAGATCAAGTCGAAGATAGAGGGCATAGACGGTGTTGCCGACTTGAATGTAGAGCAGCAGGTAGAACGTCCCCAATTAAAGATTGTCCCTAAGCGCGAACTGTTGGCAAAATATGGTATCACTTTACCCGAATTTACTGAGTTTGTAACTACAATGCTTTCGGGTGAAGTTGTTTCTCAGGTTTATGATGCAGGAAAAAGTTTTGACTTGACGCTAAAAGTAGATGAGAACTATAAAGACCAAGCCGAGAAGATCAGAAATCTGATGATAGATGCTAACGGCCTCAAAGTCCCATTTGCTTATATTGCAGATATATCATCCTCTACGGGCCCTAATACAATCAATAGGGAGAATGCTCAACGTAAGATTGTCGTGTCGGCAAACGTTGCCGGACGAGATTTGCGAAGCGTCGTAAATGAAATTCAGGATAATTTGGATAATAATATTCAGTTGCCTGAAGGATATCATATTGAATATGGAGGACAGTTTGAAAGTGAACAGGCGGCATCGCAGATATTGCTGATCGCTTCTGTTTTTGCGATTCTTATTATCTTTCTATTGCTTTTTAATCAGTTTAGAAGTGTTACACAATCGGCTGTAATTCTTCTTAATCTTCCTCTGGCTCTTATTGGTGGAGTGTATGCTATTCTGTTTACATCCGGAGAGATCAGTATTCCGGCCATTATCGGATTTATATCCTTGTTTGGTATTGCTACGCGAAACGGAATTTTGCTGATGGCTCATTACAACGATTTGGGAAACAAAGGATATTCTGTGAATAAGAGTATATTGCAAGGATCGCTTGATCGTTTGAATCCTATTTTGATGACGGCTTTGTCTTCGGGACTGGCTTTGATACCTCTTGCTGTACAAGGAAGTTTGCCTGGTAATGAAATTCAGAGCCCTATGGCTAAGGTTATTTTGGGCGGACTGCTAACTTCCACCATGTTGAATATGTACATTGTGCCAATAATATACAGGATGTTGAAAAATAGAAAGACTGTAAAAGAAGAAATTGTTTAATAAAAGAGTGATAATGTATGAAACCAATAATATATATTCTTTTGTCGGTGTTAGCTCTCAGTGCACAGGCGCAAGTCTCGTTCGATAATGTATTGAAAGAGATAGAAATGAATAATACAACACTGAAAGCGTATCGCGAGAAAGCTAATGCAGATAAAATAGGGAACAAAACAGGCATAAACATGGCCAATCCCGAAGTGGAATTCGGTTATCTGTGGGGAAGTCCCTCCGGAGAAGGTAACCGTGTAGACCTTAATGTAACCCAGTCGTTTGATTTTCCTACAGCATATCGCTATAAGACACAATTGTCTGATGGAAAAAACCAACAGGTAGATATGATCTATGATCAACAGAAAGTGGAGATCTTGCAACAGGCTCGCTTAATCTGTGTAGAACTGGTTTATCAAACGAAGATGAACAAGATACTATCGGATCGACTGAAACAAGCCAGAGAACTGTCTGATGCATATCAGAAGAGTTTTGATCAGGGAAATATCGATGTTTTGGAGCGTAATAAAACGAAGTTGAACTTACTAAATGCTGAAAAAGCTTTGCAGATCAATGAAGTTGATTTGAATTTATCCAAATCTGAGTTGCAGCGATTGAACGGAGGTTTGGATGTTGGAGAATTTAATCGTTATTCAGATTTTACCTTTCCTCTGAACTTTATAGAATGGTTTGCAATAGTAAAGGCTAATAATCCTTCATTACGTGTAGCCGAACAAGATGTTGCGCTGAGCAGGAAGCAGGAACAGCTTACAAGGGCTTTGAATCTGCCTAAGATAACAGCAGGCTATGCCAGCGAAAGAGTATCGGGCACAACATTTCAGGGTGTTTCGGTTGGCGTATCCATTCCTTTGTGGGAAGGGAAAAATACAGTGAAGCATCAGAAAGCCCAAACGGTAGCATTGCAGATGCAGCATGAGGACTCTGAGTTACAATTCAGGAATACCTTGAAGAATCAGTATGATAAAGCAAAGAAATTATCACTGTTGTTAAAAGAGTATGAACAAGCTTTGAGTGTTACCAGTAGTCAGGATTTGCTTAAAGTAGCATTGGATAAGGGGCAATTATCCCTTATTAATTATCTATTAGAGTTGTCGGTGTATTATGAAACAGTGGATAAATATCTAGAGACAGAACGAGATTATCAGCTAGCTGTAGCCGAGTTACAGCAGTGGGAGAGATAAGATATTATTCTTATTGTTTTTTGACGGAGTGAAGAATCTATAATTTATGATTCTTCACTTCGTTCTGTATAATGGCTATTAATTTAGCTTAGGGTTGATGCTCCCAGTATAGCAACATCGTCTACTTTAGATGTATATATCTTCAGATTCTTTACTGTTTCGGGATAAGGAAAGCTATCAAGGCTATCCATCATGGCAGGAGCAAAATATTCGTAAGCGTTGGCTATACTTCCCCCTAAAATAATCACTCGAGGGTCGTAAGCAAAAAGAATTACTTTCATCAGGTCGCCTACATGGTGTCCAAACTGATTCCATAGAATGATGGAGTCAACATCTTCATTGGCTTTAGCCTTTTCAAAAGCGTCCTTACCAGTGATACCATGTACACGAGTGAAATAAGAACTACTGCAATAAGATTCATAATCATACTCCAGATAAGGAATACATCCGACTTCGCCGGCTCCTGTATTTCCTCCATTGTATAGTTTGCCATCGATAATAATCCCTGAGCCTACACCTGTTCCTAAAGCAACGGCGACTAAATCTTTCGATCCGGCTCCTTCTCCAAAATGATACTCACCAAGAGCAAAACAATTACAGTCATTATTTACGAAGACAGGGATATTAAATTCTTTTTCCAATATTTCTTTTAGATATACTTCTTTCCACGAGGGGATATTCATCACATTATATACGATACCTTTTTGTGCATCAACTACAGACGGTACGCCTATGCCTATACTTTCTATTTCAGGCGATATGATTTGATGAAGCATGTCTGTTAATTGTTTTATAACGACGTCTTCAGGCTGGTCTGCTTTGCATCGTTCCGATATTTTTTTTACAATGACACCATTATTAACAACACCCATTCTAACATTGGTTCCTCCTAGGTCTATCCCGATTTTCATGATTTTCTGATATTAATTTTTTATTGCATACAAATATAACTTATGAACTTCTAAAGGCAAAACGATTGAAGACATTATATTGACATCCATCTGAAAACAAAATCCATAAAAAAGTAGTATTTTTGATGTCTTAAATAAGAAAGCTCTTTGTAAATTCAACCTGAATGAATAATTTAATGAAATATATCTTTTTATTATTCCTAACCTTCCTTCCTTTCATTTCAATTTCGGCAAATAAACCACATGTTATCAACCTCTCCAAGAACATGTATAGAGCCGATAATAAAAACTGGTCGATAGCGCAAGACGAAAAAGGAATAATGTATTTTGGTAACGACATAGGCTTGTTGGAGTTCGACGGTGTCGAATGGAAGCTAAACCGTATACCTAATTCTCTAATAGCACGTTCGGTAGCAGTTCTTTCGCATCAAACGATTTTTACGGGCAGTTATGAGGAGTTTGGTCGATGGGATAGGGATATCTCAGGGAAATTAGTCTACAATTCTTTAAGTGATCAACTGGATAAAGCTCTTTTTAAAAATGATGATTTCTGGAAGATCTGGATTGCGGAAGATTGTGTTTATTTCCAATCTTTTTCGTCCATCTATATGTACGACTATAAAACGGTGAAGCATGTACCTTTTAATGGAGGCTTCTTATTATTATCTAAGGTAAGAAATGAATTCTTGGTGCAACAGATGTTTGGAGCATTGTATCGCCTAAAAGGAACTACATTAACAAAGATAGAAGGAAGTGAAATCTTTACGAATAACGATGTTAGAGTTATATTGCCATATTCGACTGATAAATATCTTATAGGTACATCTACAAAAGGGATGTATATTTATGATGGAAAGACCTTTAAACAATGGAATTCTGCAATATCTTCTACCTTAAGCTCAGCTGAGCTTAATTGTGGTATACTCTCATCGAAGGGTGTTTATTTTTTCGGAACTATATTAGATGGTATTTATCAGGTTGACGAATATGGTAATATATTGGATCATCTATCTACTATAAATACCCTCCAGAATAATACGGTGCTGTCCCTCTATGAAGATAATATAGGCAATGTCTGGGCTGCTCTGGATAAAGGCATCTCTTATATACAGCATATAGAGAATATGGACTGCTATATAGATAAAGGAGGGAAAACCGGTGCTGTATACGGTGGCGCTCTGTGGAATGATAAATTGTTTGTTGCTACCAATCAGGGTGTGTTTTATATAGCTGCTGAAGATCTGAGAAAGCCGGAAGCTTTGGCTAATATGAAACTGATAAATGGGACACAAGGACAAGTCTGGACATTAAAAGTTGTCAATGGAAAGCTATACTGTTGTCATAATAAGGGTCTAAAATTAATAAATAGTAACCTTTCAGTTTCAGATGTATTTGATATACATACGGGTGTCTACAACATCATGCAAGCAAAATATAAAGAGAAAGACTTACTTTTTCTATCCACCTATCAGTCTCTAAAAATTGTAGATCCCGCTACAAATAAGGTTTATGTGCCGAAGCAGATATCAGAGCCAATAATTAATGCGGATATTGATCATATCGGTAATATTTGGTTAGAACATGCTAATAGAGGTATCTATAGATGTAAACTCGGAGACGATCTCTCGGGTTTTGAAACATTCTCATATTACGGCGGAAGTAATAAAGATGGATTCCCATACAAAATGAAAATGTTTAAGGTAGGGGGACGTGTTGTTTTGCTTGGAAATAATGAGTTTTATACTTACGATGATATTTCAAATAAAATAGTTTCAAATACAATACTGAATGATTGCTTTAAAAATGTAAAGAACCTAAAGCAAATTGTACATATTCGTGGAAATCTATTCTGGGCACTTACAGATGCTTCGATTTATAAATTCTCATATGATGGCTATGAGGCATCTATTCTCGAAAGCTACAACTTAGGGATGAACTTATCATTGGTAAACGCATACGAAAATGTTTCTATCCTGAATGATTCATTGAGTCTTGTCTGCTTGGACAATGGGTTTATGATATACAATAAAGAACATGTTGTAAAAAAAGACCTTCAAAATAAATTACCTCTTCCATATTTAAGGATGTTGGGAACAACAAATGGTTATGGTGATTACGAATATAAGAATCTTGCTCAATTAGCTAAGATATCATTATCTACCCCCTGCAACATATACTGAAATGAGAAATTAGATGAAAATGCATTTTCTGCCGAAAAGCCAAAG
>NZ_JAIXHZ010000093.1:0-20816 GCF_043392705.1 Dysgonomonas sp. Shenzhen-Wh21 | reverse complement strand
ATAAAAAGTTATTAATATCTCTTTTGATATGTGCTTGTGTATTTTTAATGTCCTCGTTAAGTAATATTCTGTTCAAGAATAAAAATAAATCTAACGGGGTCTATGATACTATTAATCTTCGTTGTATAACCTTATATTATATATTGATTTCAAGCCCGTCGTACGACAAGTATACATTTGGAGGCAATATGACCTGTACCTTATCATGTAATCCCATTTGATGAGACATGTGTGTCAGATAAGCTTTCTTAGGAGATATTTTCTTTATCTCTTCCAAAGCTTCTATTAGATTTAAATGAGATATATGCTTGTCGATACGTAGAGAACTAATAACTAAGGTATCCAAGTCTTTTAATTTATAGTATTCTTCTTCAGGTATATGCTTTACATCAGTGAGATAAGCGAAGTTATTGATTCGGTAACCTAAAATAGGCAGCATGTGATGCATGATTTTTATAGGTTGTATCTCAATATTCCCTATATAAAAAGACGCTTCATGACTCACTTCGTGAAGCCTGAACGTGGGAACTCCGGGGTAGCGGTGCTCCCTGAAAGAGTAGGGGATTCTTATTTTTAGCGCATCTAAGGTAATAGCGTTCGAGTATATATCTACATCGTCGAATCTACAGAAAGGACGTAAATCGTCTAATCCGCCCACATGGTCATAATGTTCGTGAGTGAGTAATACTCCATGAATGTGCGAAAATTCCTCATGAATAATTTGCTCCCGGAAATCAGGACCACAATCGATAAGAATTCGCTTATCACCTATATTCAATAAAACAGACGCTCGCAGGCGTCTGTCTTTTATGTTATTAGAGGTGCATACCTCACATTTGCAGCCAATTTCAGGGACTCCTGTGGATGTTCCTGTTCCTAAGAACTTTATCTTCATCCTTATCAAATATCTTTGTTTACACTATTTTCGTAGAATCCATAAATCTGTTAATGGTATTCTGTATGTTTTCAATAATTGTGCAGAAGACTTTCGTGCATTATACTGTTCTTCCACGGTCTTTATTTTATTCAAAGCTTCCTGTTCCGAGTCATACGTTCCGATAATAACATAATATATACCCGAAGTGTTTTTTACTACGATTAAAGACTCTTTCGCCCCTAACGTTTTTTTTAGGTGTTCTGATCCATTATATTTATTCGTTAGTGAAGCTATTACTACATTATATTTTTTAAGCTTTGCTTTATCTTCTTTATTTAAGTAAGATAATCCTTCTGTTTTGAGCGTTTTCTTCTCACTATCGAGTAAATGCGCAAAAAAGTCTGAACTTTCGGGTTCTCCAACCAATGTTTCGCTTGTTTGTCCTCCTTCTGCTTGAGCATTAGACGGTGATGTTACAGGCACCACAACAGATGTCTTCTTCGGACAATCGGGACATTGATCGATAAGAGCCTGTCTGCGTTTTGCAGCTTCCAAATATACATCTCCATTTGCATACTCCGAATCATCATGATTTACTTTATAATGTTCATAAGTAGTTTTTACCTGAGCCATGTAAGCCGATTCGGCCGCATAGTTTATTGATTCGCTACTACTTTTCGTTTCTTTACCCGAAGTATTTTTGCTTTCTTCGATTAAGAAGCTTTCTCCTTTCATCTGATTGTTTGCCTCCCGATAAAATTTAGTAATAGATTTTTCCTGTGATCCACAAGAGGATACAAACATAATAATTGATAGTAGTAAAGTTGTGTAGATTGTCTTCATTCTTAGATGTTTGTTTAGTAAATATTATCTATATCACTATACAAAGATATAAAAAAAGACGTTCAATTAATACTCTAAAGGTTAAAAGTAAGGGTGTTTAAATGGCATTGGCTTTAGTTATAAACATGAAAAAAGGAGAGCTGTTAAGGCTCTCCTCTTATATTCGTTTAGTATTCTCGCTGTAATATCCACCAATCGTTAAATGGAATTCCGTATTTGCTTTTTAGAGCAGATACATCTCCCATTGCATGGTATTTTTCGAGGATTTCATTCTTTTTAGCTACAGCTTGTTCCTTCGAGTCGTAACTTGCTATAATTACACGATACATTCCCTGATCGTTGCGAACCAATATTATATTGTAACCGTCGTTTCCAAATCTTTCTTTCAAAGATTCAGCTCCGGGTTTCATTGCCATTGCAGCAACAACTACACTGTAAGCCTTCAACCCATTAGCATCACTTTCGTATACCGGGGTTACTTTTTCTTTTCTAACGGTTTCGCTACTGTAGCTAGGAGTCGTAGTCGCCGGTTTCGAAACAGGAGTTGAAGATACTGAGTTCTCTTCCATTTCTCTTTCTTTCGCAGCTTCATATACCGACTTATATGCACTTTGTTTAGGTTTACAAGACCCAAATGCAATAAGGAAAGCCAGAGCTAATCCAATTCCAATTAATTTTTTATTCATATCCTTTATTTTAATATGTTAGATTTAGCATTTGACGCAAAATTAATACATTACCATTTAGTATAACGCTTTTTTGTGGCAAATAGTATGATTTTCACTTTAATTAATAAATTCAAAACCTGTATATGGCACCAATACTTTCGGTATGCGAATGCCTGCATCGGTCTGATTGTTTTCTAACAATGCAGCAACAATGCGGGGTAAAGCTAATGCGCTGCCGTTCAGTGTATGAGCCAGCTGTATCTTTTTGTCTGCATCCCGATAGCGGCATTTCAGACGGTTTGCCTGATAGCTTTCGAAATTGGATACCGAGCTTACTTCGAGCCAACGTTTTTGTGCTGCCGAGAATACCTCAAAGTCGAATGTAAGGGCAGAAGTGAAACTCATATCCCCACCACATAGACGAAGTATTCGCCAAGGCAATTCAAGTTCATCAACGAGTGACTGAACATGAGCAACCATTTCCTTCAAAGAGTCGTAAGAGTGCTCAGGTTTGTCGATACGAACAATTTCAACTTTGTCGAACTGGTGTAAACGATTCAATCCACGAACGTCTTTCCCGTACGAACCTGCTTCGCGACGGAAACAAGCAGAATATGCCGTATTCATAATCGGAAGATCTTTTTCTTCGAGAATAACGTCACGATATATATTTGTTACAGGAACTTCGGCTGTAGGTATCAGATACAAATCATCCAACGTAGCATGATACATTTGTCCTTCCTTATCCGGCAACTGACCTGTACCATAACCCGAAGCAGTATTTACTACATAAGGTGGCTGTACTTCCAGATATCCGGATTCACGAGCTTCGTCAAGGAAATAGTTTATTAAAGCACGTTGTAGGCGTGCTCCTTTTCCTTTATATACCGGAAATCCCGCTCCTGTAATCTTTACGCCAAGTTCGAAATCGATAAGATCATATTTTTTAGCCAAGTCCCAATGTGGAAGCGCGTCTTCTCCAAGTTCAGGTATGATGCCTCCTGTTTTTTCTACAACATTGTCTTCGGCTACTCTTCCTTCAGGAACTTCGTCCGATGGAAGGTTTGGTATAAGAACAAGCAATTCTTGTAGATCTTGTTCTGCTTGGCGAAGTGTATCTTCGAGAACTTTACTTTGTCCTTTTATTTCAGCTACCCTGTTTTTTGCAATCTCAGCTTCGGCCTTATTGCCTTCTTTCATTAGTTGTCCTATGTGTTTCGATAGATTATTGGACTCTGACAAACAAGAATCTAAAGAGGTTTGTGTTCTCTTTCTTGTCTGGTCTATTTCCAATACCTTTTCGATTATTTCTTTTGCATCGAAATGTTTTTTAGCCAGCTTTTTAATTACTAGCTCAGGATTCTCACTAATTGTTTTCAGCGTTAACATAAGTCTGATTTTTGTTTATGTTGCAAAGTTATAAATATTTTAAGAAAATGTTATTTATATACCTATACAAGTTTTATTTGTTTTAGGAAGTAACAAAAGACGATAACGACCTTTATAAAAAAGAGACAGGTCGAAATCGACTTGTCTCTCTGTTTTGACGATTATCAACAATCTTATTTTATTTCAGAGTTTTGGTCTTTGCCGGCTTTCCAAACTCGATATTTAATCTCATAACCTTTCGGAGCGTATACCACTATAGGTAGTTTGCTATTGTATCTCACAATAAGAGATTGACTTGATACAAATCTGTTTTCGTTCGGCTTATTACATGCCATCATTGTAGAGGCTGTTTTTCCATCCGATGTGAATTCGTAATAAGTATATCCCCATCCCTGTAAATCTTTTTCTTCCAATTTACCCATCAGGGTATGCACATTGCAATCCACGCTCATTACTTTTCCGGGAACTATTTCTATCTTGAATTTAGATTCGTCCGACTTTTTACTTAGATAAATCACATGTCTCACCATTCCGTCTTTTGCTGCCGGATAGGGTTCTAGTATTTTGGCTCTTTCTTGTTTGCTTTGTGCATTTGCTACCGAAGCAAGAGATAAGCACAGACTCATCATAAGTAGTGTTAACGCTGCGAGTGTAGTTCGTTTCATCATGTTATTGTTTTAATTGTTTAATATTTAATTTGTTTCTAATATTGTTTTGCTATTATTATGACTAAGCAAAAAGATAAAGGTTTAAGATACTTGTTTGGTGTTAAATCTTTACTTTTATATTCGAATATAACAAGTGCCTGTCGTAAAGGTTCATATCCGATTCTTTTGTTTGCAAGTTTTTATCTTTCGTTTGTCGGGAAATAGAATTCGTTCATCGATTATTACTTGTTTATATATGCCGGTCGGATTAATTTTACATCATAACATTAAATAAGTTTATTATGAGACGAAATTTAGAAGATAGACATTTTTTTAAAAGAGCTAGAAGAGATAAATCAAATAAAGACGGTATCGGTTTTGCCGTTTTGCTAATTCTAGTCGGAGGCTTTTTCTTATTCTTTAATATGGGAATTCTTCCCGATGTATTAAGACCAATATTTATATCGTGGCAGATGTTATTGATCGGAGTTGGGGTATGGTCTCTTGTTGTAAAACGAAAACTAGGGCAGGGACTTTTGGCAATTGGTTTTGGATTATTTTTTATCTACCCCAAATTGAGTTCTGCATTTCCCACTATTTTCATTGATCTCGATATCGATTTCAGAACATACTGGCCAATAATACCGATAACAGTGGGCACCGTTTTAGTATTAAACTGGTTGAGATCTTCTGATAATAAAAAAGGTGAGCGATGGAATAAAGTATATAATGCAGAGACTGATGAGTGGCACGAGTCTGCTCAGAGCCTCCGAAAATCATATTCTTTTCGAAAAAATCGGATTTATTATGTATTGCCTGAGCAGATCATATTATCTCAAAACTTTAAAGGAGGAGAAGCTAATGTAATTTTCGGAGAGTTGATCTTAGATTTGCGTAAGGCTCAGCTGGGTGAAAATATAGCATACTTAGAATTGAATGCGATATTTGGCAGCTTGGTTGTATATATCCCGTCAGAATGGACATTAAAGGTGGATAGTTCTACTGTTTTAGGTGCTTTCCAAGACCGACGTTTGTATAAAGACGAATCTTTGGAGAATGAAAATGGCGCACGGGTTATAATGGAGGCTAATAGTATATTTGGCAATATAGAAATCCGAAATTAAACAGATAGCCGTTAGGATGAAGAGTCGCTTGATAATCATAATGTACATTTTTATAGCATTGCTGACTACTGCTATTATATATGGCTGTATGAAGCCTTTGGCGATGGTTCCCTTGCCTGTATTGTGGGCTGACGCTTGTGTCTCGGGGATTGTTTTGTCTATACTTTTATTTTTATTGTATGAGATTGTAAAATATACTCGCTTTGCTACTTTGCCTTTTAAGCAACAGGTCGTTAATTATACTGCATTAGCTATATTATTTGTGTTTTTCTGGTTGGGAGCAGATCTTTTAGCTCTGTATACACTTTTCCCCCAAGAGGAATGGATTGGTTTGTTGCCGATCTCTACAACTCGGATTGTTTTAAGCTTGCTGGTATATGTGTCTGCAATACTTTTTTACAATAATATATATAAGTCTAATGTACAGAGTTCAGATGAAAATACGGATGAGTTTCCTATTGCAGAAGATGATAATATAGAGAATCTCGTGACTGAAGAAATAAAACCAAATGAAGAATTGGAGCGTGTCGCTGTAAAAAATGGGCAAAGAATAGAGGTAATCCCTGTCTCCAATATAATTTATATACAGGCAGAGGGAGATTATGTGATGATATACTCGGATAAAGGTAAATTCCTCAAAGAGCAAACGATGAAGTCTTTCGAAAGCCTCTTACCTTCTACTAAATTTGTGCGTGTACATCGTTCCAGTATCGTAAATGTCGATTTTATAGCGCAAATAGAATTGTATAATAAACAAAGCCAATTGCTAAAGCTCAAAGATGGTTCACAGGTGAGGATTAGTATGAATGGGTATAGGCTCTTAAAGCAAACGCTGGGTTTGTAAGGTTGTTAATAAGGTTAAGAGTTTCAATTTTAATGAAAGTAGTCTCCGCTTCTTTTTTTACCACAGAGTAAAAAGAGTAAAGCGGAGTTTTTGATCATAAAACAAAACCCCAAACAAAAATCATAAAGGACTGTATTTTTTGTCTCTAAGTTCCTATCTTTGCACCACGAAAATGCATTTTACGGGAACTAAATATAAAATAACTTACTATATATGACCAAGAAATACAACAGAACCCTTGTTACATCGGCCCTTCCTTATGCCAATGGTCCTGTACATATCGGACATCTTGCCGGAGTTTATATTCCTGCCGATATTTACGTTCGTTATCTTAGGCTTAAAGGTGAAGATGTAATACACATAGGTGGTTCTGATGAGCATGGTGTTCCTATCACCATCCGTGCAAAGAAAGAGGGAGTTACACCTCAGGATATTGTTGATAAGTATCATGGAATTATCAAGAAATCTTTTGAAGATTTCGGAATAGCTTTCGATATTTATTCCCGTACAAGCTCTGATATTCATAAAAAGACAGCTTCTGACTTTTTTCTAACGTTGCATAATAAGGGAGCTTTTGAGGAAAAAACAAGTGAACAATATTATGATGCGGAAGCTCAGATGTTTCTCGCCGACCGTTATATTATGGGTGAATGCCCTCACTGTGGCAATCCGAATGCTTACGGAGATCAGTGTGAGTCGTGCGGAACATCGCTTAGTCCTACCGATCTGAAAAATCCTCGCTCTACAATATCAGGTTCTACTCCTGTGATGCGTGAAACAAAACACTGGTATCTGCCTCTTGACAAGCACGAATCGTGGCTTCGTCAGTGGATACTCGAAGATCATAAAGAGTGGAAATCGAATGTTTACGGACAGTGTAAGTCATGGCTGGATATGGGGTTACAACCTCGTGCCGTAAGTCGCGACCTCGATTGGGGTGTGCCTATTCCACTGCCCGATGCAAAAGGAAAAGTACTTTATGTGTGGTTCGATGCTCCTATCGGATATATTTCTAATACGATAGAATTGCTGCCGGATAGCTGGGAGAAATGGTGGAAATCGGAAGATACGAAATTGGTACACTTTATCGGGAAAGATAACATTGTTTTCCACTGTATCGTTTTCCCTGCCATGTTGAAGGCTGAAGGTTCTTTTATTTTACCTGAAAATGTCCCGGCAAATGAATTCCTGAATCTGGAGGGAGATAAAATATCTACTTCTCGAAACTGGGCTGTGTGGTTGCACGAATATCTCGAAGATTTTCCGGGACAACAAGATATACTTCGTTATGTACTCACGGCTAATGCTCCCGAAACGAAGGATAATGATTTTATGTGGAAAGATTTTCAGGCTCGTAACAACAATGAGCTTGTAGCTATTCTGGGGAACTTTATCAATCGTGCATTAGTACTTACCCAAAAATATTTTGAGAATAAAGTACCGCAGCTGAATGAACTGACAGACTATGACAAGGAAACCCTTAAAGAGTTTGCAGATGTAAAGGCTGTAGTCGAATCTTATCTCGATACATACCGTTTCCGCGATGCGCTTAAAGAAGCCATGAATTTGGCTCGTATCGGTAACAAATATCTGGCAGATACAGAGCCTTGGAAAGTCGTTAAAACGGATATGGCACGTGTAGAAACAATATTGAATATATCTCTACAGATTACAGCCAATCTCGCAATCGCTTTCGAGCCGTTCTTGCCATTCAGCGTGAAAAAGATACGCCGGTTTATAAATGTTGATAACCTGACATGGGATCAACTAGGACGCATTGATCTGCTGCCTGTAGGACATCCGTTGAATCATTCGGAATTGTTGTTCTCTAAAATAGAAGATGAAACGATAGAAAAACAAATCCAGAAACTTCTGGATACTAAAAAAGCAAATGAACAGGCTGTGGAAGTAAAAATTGCTCCGCAGAAACCAAACGTTGCTTTTGATGATTTTTCGAAGCTCGATCTTCGTGTTGGAACAGTTTTGGAGTGTATAAAAGTACCTAAAGCTGATAAATTGTTGCAATTCTTAATTGATGATGGCATGGGTAAACGTACCATTATTTCGGGAATAGCAGCTTGGTACAAGCCTGAAGATTTAGTAGGTAAGCAGGTGTGTTTTATTGCAAATCTCGAACCACGGAAACTAAAAGGAATAGAGTCGCAAGGGATGATTCTTTCTGTAGAAGATGGGGGCGGTAATTTATCGCTTATTACACCTTCTAAGGATGTAGAACCGGGTTGTCAGATAGGATAAAGAATAATATATTTCTCTTAAACCGATATACCTCAAGAGGTGTGTCGGTTTTTTATTTGAACTTATTTTGATTTTTGACCACGAAGTCTCACGGAGTAAAGCGTAAAAAACTATTGTCGTCTTTTGTCATTGATTACACTGCGTTCCGTCGAACGTTCTTTCTGAGCGAAGAAAGGATCTCCTTGCAATAAAGAGTCGAGATGCTTCGTTACCTCAGCATGACAAATAGAATATACAGTATTATTATAAAAAAATAGTTTTCTTGTAATAAAATTCAAGTAACTTCTACTATATAGTAAAAGGACAATAATGATATGGATGATCTGAGAGAGAACTTTCTACAAATGCTGGAAAAATATCAATCCATTTTGCATAAGGTGAGTCTTATCTACTTTAGGCATGAAGATGAACGGAAAGATAATTTTCAGGAAATTGTTTATCAGATGTGGAAAGCATACGCATCTTTACGAAATAGAGAGAACGTTGTATCGTGGATATACTCAATATCTATCAATACTTCTATATCACGAATTAGAAAAGATTCCCGGATGCAGTACCGGGAAGAATTGCCCGATGAGGCTTGTGTAGATATGGCTAAGCAATGGGCTGTGGATGAAGATATGAGTATGCTGTTGACAGCTATTTATAATTTGAATGATATCGACAAATCGATCATACTGCTTTATTTGGAGGAGAAAAGCTATGAAGAAATTTCAGAAATCATAGGTATAAGTAAATCCAATGTAGGGACTAGGATAAACCGAGCAAAAAATATTTTGAAGGACAACTTAATTAAGATGGGTTATGAAAAGGGATAATTTACAAGATATATGGCACAAAGGAAGCTCTAATATAGAGGCTCAATCTTCTGAAGACCTCAAAAAGCTGCTAGAAAAGAAGGTTGTCAAAGTGATGAGAAAACATTCTTTTATTGATTATATTTCCATATCGGTAGGAATTATACTTTTTGTATTACTGGTATATGCCGGAATAAAAAGAGCGAGTGATACCTATTATCTAATAAACAATATAGTGCTATGCTTTGTAGTTGCTGTCTTTGTTGTATCGGGCATCCGATCGCACTATAAGATAAATTATAATACGATGAGTCTTCCTCTCAGAGATTGGTTGAGGTATCGGATAAATGAGATATCCAAATCGCAAAAGATGTATCCGGTTCGTTATCTTTTTGCGATCTTAATGATTTTACCATGCTATCTGTCTTTTTTCGTATATTCAATAAACAGGTCTTTTCTTGATGTTGTTACGAATGAAGCGTTCTTTCCTGGTTTTCTTATTGTATTTATTAGCGGTTCTTTCTCTTCTTTCTTGGCCATGAGGAATATAAGCCTATATAAAAAGAAAATATTAAAAAGTCTTAAAAAAATGTATGATCAACTTTGCGAACAAGATTGATCCCTGTTATTTTGTAAGTAAATAAGGTTTGTTTCTATTTTCTTTTTGATGTTTTTATTTTATATTTGTAGTGTAGTGCTGTTTGATTTGTCAAATAGTTAGTTGACCTTGCTTTATTTTCTTTTCGATAAATAATTCTTTTAACCAAAAATCTACGAATATGGCATTCTCAAAGAAACCATGGGCAGAGCCCTATCGCATCAAAGTAGTAGAACCCCTGAAAACCACAACAAGGGAGCATCGTTTGAAATGTATGAAAGAAGCCGGATGGAATACCTTCTTACTCCATGCCGATGATGTCTATATCGATTTGTTGACGGATAGCGGAACGAATGCGATGAGTGATATGCAATGGTCGAGAATGATGATCGGGGATGAGGCTTACGCCGGTAGCCGCAGTTTCTACTATTTGGAAGAAGTCTGTAAAAAATATTACGGTTACAAATATATTCTGCCTACTCATCAAGGTCGTGGAGCCGAAAACTTACTAAGCAAATGTATGATTACTCCGGGACAGTATGTGGCAGGTAATATGTATTTTACGACTACACGTCAGCATCAGGAGATTGCAGGAGGTACATTTGTAGATGTGATTATCGATGAGGCGCACAAAAGTCAATCTACACATCCTTTCAAGGGAAATATAGACCTCGAAAAATATGAGAGGCTGATTAAAGAAAAAGGTGCAAAAAATATAGCCTACATTACTGTCGGTGCCCCTGTGAATATGGCGGGAGGGCAGCCTGTGAGTATGGCGAATATGAAGGCCGTATCGGAACTGTCTCACAAGCATGGTATCAAAGTTGTGTTGGATGCTACACGCAATATAGAGAATGCGTATTTTATCCAACAGCGCGAAGAGGGTTGCAAAAATCGCAGCGTAGAGGATATAAATCGTGAATTTTGTTCTTATAGCGATGCTGCGACAGTCAGTGCCAAAAAAGATTTGTATGTAAATATCGGAGGTTTGGTTATGTGTAACGATGCTGATCTTTACGATGATTTACGAAGTCTGATTGTTGTATACGAAGGAATGCCAACATACGGAGGTCTTGCCGGAAGGGATATGGAAGCGATGGCTCAGGGACTGATCGAAGCTGTACAGGATGATATGATAGCCTCGCGTGTTCGTCAGGTCGAATATTTCGGTAATCTGCTGTATGAGGCAGGTATACCAATTGTGTTGCCTATCGGAGGACACGGTGTATTTATTGATGCCAAGAAATTTTACTCACATATACCACAAGATCAATTTCCTGCACAGAAACTGGCTGCGGATATTTATATCGAATCAGGAGTGAGAGGAATGGAGCGAGGAATTGTATCGGCAGGAAGGAATAAACAGACAGGTGATCACTATTATCCCGAGCTGGAGTTGGTGAGATTGACTGTTCCTCGTCGGGTATATACACAGGCTCATTTCGATGTGGCAGCTTGGAGTATAATAGAGATGTTTAAAGATCGGGATAAAGCCCGGGGATTGAAGATGGTGTACGAGCCTAAATTCCTTCGTTTCTTCCAAGGACGATTTGAGGAATTATAATAAAACAAAGGGAGCGGTTTTTGCCGCTCCCTTTGTTTGATAAAGAACTTAACCTATTCTTTCTTTTATTTAAATACTACTACTCTGCTTTCTAGCGGTTGGAATTCCTTTGGTCCTGCTTCGCTTGTTGGTGTGCCAAATGGCATTTGAGCTATCAGTTTCCATTTAGGGCTGATGTTGAATGCTTTGGCTACTTCCTCATCAATTATCGGATTGTAATGTTGCAGTGATGCGCCTAATCCAGCTTCTTCGAGCATTGTCCAAATAGCAAACTGGTGCATTGCCGATGTGTGCTGAGACCATACAGGGAAGTTTTCGCTGTATGCAGGGAATGCGTCTTGCAAGCCTTTTACAACATCTGTATCTTCATAGAAAAGTATTGTTCCGTGACCTGCAGCAAATGCACCGTCTATCTTCGCTTCTGTAGCCGGAAAAGCTTCAGGTGAAACAAGCTTCTTTAATACCGATTTTACAATATCCCACAGTTTTTTGTGGTTGTCATTCAATAGGAGAACTACCCTTGTAGATTGCGAATTGAATGATGATGGAACATGCAAAACTGCGAAGTCTATAATTTCTTTTATCTGATTATCTGAAATAGGGCTCTTGTCATTGATAGCGTAATATGTTCTACGACCTTCTATTGCTTCTTTAAGATTCTTTTTCATTGTTTATTTTATTTAATTAGTGTCTAAACTCTATAGTTGGCTTTGTTTCTCTAACGTCAAAGTTAAAGCAAATGTTTTAGTGATTTATATAAAAATAATAATAGTTATCTCTTCAAATATCTATATATCTAAGTATTTCGTACATTTGTGGCTGAATTCTTAACAAATGGTATAATGCTTTTTTCGGGAGTAATATTTGATTTTAACGGAACATTATTTTGGGATACTAAGCTGCATAATAAAGCATGGGATATATTTCTGACTAAACATGGTTTGTTTTTATCCGATGAGGACAAGTTTAAGAAGATGCATGGTAAAAACAATAAGGATTTGTTTATTGAATTATTTAATAAGCCCTTGTCTGACGTTGAAATTCAAAAGTATGTGCTTGAAAAAGAAGGACTGTATCAGGATCTGTGTTTGCAAACCGATATGCAATTAGCACCCGGAGTTGCTGACTTCCTGGATTTCCTGAAAGGGAATAAAATACCATTTACCATTGCCACTGCCTCAGGGAAAGAGAATCTCGATTTTTATTTCGAGCATCTTCCTCTTACCCGATGGTTCGAATACGATAAGGTTGTTTATAACAACGGAAAGATAAAAGGAAAACCCGATCCTCAGATATATCAGAATGCTTTGGCTATTATAGGCAAGCAACCTGAGGATGTCATTATATTCGAAGATGCTGTAGCCGGATTGCAATCTGCACGAAATGCAAAAGCCGGAAAAATAATTGTCGTAAACTCAAATGATGACGATTATACAGACTGGTCGGATTGCCAGATAATTAAAAATTTTGACGAAGTAGATAGAACGCAATTTGTATTATAAAGAAAATGGAGAGCTCTATAAAGAAAGTTCATACTGTAATTTGTCCTGTCTGCGGAAGTCGTGGAATTGACCCTTTTCTATCCTGTAAAGATTATCTTACAACTCAGGAAGTCTTTGAAATCAATAAATGCAATGTATGTGGTTTTGCTTTTACTCAGGATTTTCCTGTCGAAAATGAAATCGGAAAATACTACGAAGCACCTGAATATATTTCACACTCGGATACAAACCGGGGAATAATAAACAGTCTGTACCATCTGGCTCGTAAGATAGCTTTGAAGTCGAAGTCGAAGCTAGTTACCAAATATGCGGGCAGTAAAAAAGGGATGCTGCTTGATATAGGTTCAGGAACCGGCTATTTCCTAAATCGGATGAAAGAACTGAAATGGATTGTAACAGGCATAGAGAAATCGGCATCAGCCAGAAAGTATGCAAAACAAAAATTCGGCATAGATTGTCAGGACTCCGAATATCTTTACGAGATTCCGTGCCAGACAAAAGATGTGATTACGATGTGGCATGTGCTGGAGCATCTCGAACATCTGAACAGTGTACTGGACTATCTCCAAAAAATATTGAAAGATGACGGTACTCTCGTTATTGCTTTGCCCAATAAAGAATCGTTTGATGCAAGATACTATAAAGAATATTGGGCTGCCTACGATGTGCCCCGCCACCTATGGCATTTCTCTTCTTCCGATTTTCAGCGCATTGCAAACAGGCATCAGTTCGAAATTATAGAAGTGAAGCCGATGTATTTCGATGCTTTCTATATATCTATGCTGAGTGAGAAAAATATGGGACATTCGTTTGCCAGTTTGCGAGGATTGATTCGAGGTGGAGTTTATTTCCTACGTACTTTGAGGAATAAAAATGGCAGTAGTTCGTTGATTTATATATTAAAGAAGAAAATAACAAACACAAAATAAGATGATAAAAAAAGAGCAGTCTTTGGTGAAGATGTTGTTGCCACATATTATTGCAGTGGTTGCATTTTTATTTATAACAATGGCATATTTTAGCCCTATGTTGCAAGGTAAAGTGTTGTCGCAGCACGATGTAACACAATATCAGGGCTCAGCAAAGGAAATTAGTGACTATTACTATAATGAGGGTAAGACTTCGGCATGGACAGGCTCGATGTTCTCCGGTATGCCTGCGTATCAGATAGGTGTGCATGGAGGCAGTCCAAATTTTCTTGACTATCTCGAAGCTCCTGTAAAAGCATTGGGCAACACTACGGCAGGACCTGTTTTTGCAGGTATGCTGATGGCCTATATCTTATTTTGCTTGATGGGATTCAGTCCGGCAGTTGCTATATTGGGGGCTGTTGCTTATTCGCTGTCATCTTACAATATTGTTATACTCAACGCCGGGCACGTGACTAAAGCATGGGCACTGGCATACATGCCGCTGATAGTGGCAGGCTTTATGTCGTTGTTTAAGAATAAAATTCTGCTCGGTAGTGTGTTGGTTGGTTTGGGGCTGGCTCTACAGATAAAAAGTAATCACTTACAGGTGACTTATTATACAGGTTTACTCAGTGTTATACTCTTCATTACATATGCAGTTGAGGTTCTCTCAAAAAAGAATTATAAGTCATTCCTTATGTCGTGTGGTGCGATGATTATTGCTGTGGCTTTGGCTGTGTTGGCTAATCTGGGGAATATATACGGCAATATGGAAATGGCACGAGAAAGTACGCGTGGAAAGTCTGAGTTGACTTCGCCGAAGTCTGAATCGGAAAAGCAATCGTCAGGACTCGACAAAGATTATGCTTTTGGGTGGAGCTATGGCAAAGCGGAAACATTCACATTCCTTGTTCCTAATCTGTACGGGGGAGAATCGAAGCCTTATGACAAAGATGCTCAGAGTATAAAAGTATTGACTCAGAAGGTACAATCGGGAGAAATTCCTGCCGAATTTGCCAATCAGGTGTCACGCATTCCTCAGTATTGGGGCGACCAGCCGTTTACTCAGGGAACTGTATATCTGGGAGCAATCGTTTGCTTCTTGTTCCTGTTGGGTATGATCATTATAAGAAGCAATGTAAAATGGGGTTTACTCGTGGCTACTATCTTTTTCATATTGCTGGCTTGGGGTAAAAATCTGGAATGGTTCAACGACTGGTTTTTCTATCACTTCCCGCTCTATAGTAAATTCAGGGCAGTGTCTACGGCTTTGGTAGTGCCTGCACTCACTATTGTTATGGTTGCGGTGTGGGGAATAAAAGAATTTTTCTCGGGAGAAATAGATAAAAAGAAACTAAAGAAAGCACTTTATATATCGTTAGGCGTAGTTGGTGGTTTTTGCCTTATTCTTTGGATAGCGCCGGGAGCATTCTTCAATTTCACTTCGGGTGCAGATGCACAATGGAAAGCACAGGTTCCTGAATGGTATTATAATGCATTGCTAGCCGATCGTCAAGACTTGATGTCGTCCGATGCTTTACGCTCTTTGGTGTTTGTTTTGTTGGGTGCAGCAATTTTGTATTTCTCTCTTCGGACGAAGGTTGATACAAAGAAAATGACAATATACGGTTCGCTGGGACTTGCCGTTTTAGTCTTGATCGATTTGTGGGGAGTTGATAAACGCTATTTGAATGAGAATAATTTTGTGGCTAAAAGCACCTACAAAACAGAGACGTTTTCTCCCTCGGTAGCCGATCAAGCTATCTTGAAAGATCGACATCCTTCCTACAGGGTTTTGAATCTCAATAATCCGTTTGCGGAAACAACGACTTCTTATTATCATAAATCTATTGGAGGCTATCATGCAGCCAAACTGAAACGTTATCAGGAATTGATCGATAGTCGTCTGGATGGTGAAGTTAATCAGATCATCGGCACATTCAGTTCGCAAAATATAGATACAATCATGGCATCGTTTAATAAAACGAAAGCACTGAATATGTTGAATGCAAAATACGTAATATATCATCCTGAACAACCACCATTGGTAAATCCGAATGCAATGGGAAATGCTTGGTTTGTAAATGAATACAAGTTGGTAAATAATGCTGACGAAGAAATTGCGGCAATCAATACTTTAGATCCGCACACAACAGCCGTTGTGGATAAGCGTTTCGAAAGCGAATTGTCGGGATTGAAAATTACCCCCGACTCTACAGCTACGATAGAACTAGTATCATATAAGCCGGATGTGTTGACTTACAAAACAAAAGCTGCCTCAGATCAACTAGCCGTACTTTCTGAGATTTATTTCTCGAATGGTTGGCAAGCTTATGTTGATGGAAAGGAAGTGCCTCACTTCCGTGCCGATTGGACATTGCGGGCAATGCGTGTTCCGGCAGGAGAGCATGAAATTGTTTTCAAGTTTGAGCCTCAGGGATATTATAACAGCCGCCATGTGGCAACAGCTTCTTCGGCAGTACTTGTTTTGTTGTTGATCGGCATAATTATAAGACCTTTTGTTTTGAAGAGAAAGGAAAAATAAAATGAAGCTATCTGTTATTTTCTGTACATACAATAGGGAGAAATATCTGTACAATGCGTTGAAAAGTATTTCGCAACAGAATATTCCATATCACGACTACGAAATAGTTATGGTGAATAACAACAGTACAGATTCTACAGAAAGTATTTGTAAGCAGTTTCGATATGATTATCCTGGAGTTAATTTCCGATATTTTCTTGAAACTCAACAGGGACTTTCGTATGCACGCAACAGAGGTGTGCAGGAGAGTAGGGGAGATATCCTTGTTTTTGTAGATGATGATGCTACTGCCTTCGAATCCTATCTTTCGTCCATAAAATCATTCTTCGAATCTCACCCCACCGTATCGGCATGTGGCGGGCCTATTGTGCCAGTATATGAGGTGGATAAACCGAAATGGCTGTCTCATTATACCGAGCAGCTTATTGGTGGAGCCCTGTACGAAGGAGATAAGATAAAACCTTTCAGCAACGGTAAATATCCCGGAGGTGGAAATTCAGCTTTCAGAAAACAAGTATTTGATAAATACGGACTGTTTAATGTAGAATTGGGCCGCAAGGGAACAGGGCTGATCGGGGCTGAAGAGAAAGACCTTTATGACAGACTGACAAGAGGTGGTGAAAAATTTTATTACCTGCCACAAATGGGTATCCATCATTATATCCCCGAAAAAAAACTTACAGAATCTCACTTCAGGGAACTAACTTATTCTATCGGAAAAAGCGAACGTATTCGTACTAAATCGATATCACCCAAGACCTACCAAAACAGAGTTTTTGCCGAATGTAAAAAATGGGCGGGCTCTATTGTCTTGTTTTTTGCTTATGCATTGAGGCTCTCTCCCGACAAGGGTTGGAAGCTGATACAATTCAGGTGGTATGTAAGTAAAGGGCTACTAGGGAAGTAGATTTTTCTGTATAAACCTCATATATAATAAAATAATTGTACTTTTATCTATTAAAGAGGATGATACATGACAAAAAAAGGTAACAAATAAAAGTACTCTGAAAAGTGTCACTTTTGTCACCTTTTGCTTGTAATGTATTGTTGAGTAGGTTTTTAGTTTTATGTGACGTTGTCACTTTTTAGTGATTAAAATATGAAAAAGAAGACTAATAGTAATTTATTGAAAGTTGTTGCCGCTATTGTAGTTGTTATCGTATTACTCTTTTTGTTTAGAGGAAACATTTACCGCATGGCTGTAAAATATGAAGATGGCGGAAGCCGTAAGTCTTATGATATAAAAGAAGGAGATTTGGCTACATTCATCAATCAGAGTCTACCTAACGATGAGGCATTAGATGCTACTATAAGCATTGAGCAGATTATCGACTTATCTCAGGAGATAACTACAAAAGTATTGGATTTTTCTTCCGATGCTCAGGAGAGTGATCCTCAGAAGCTTTTTGTTGCCACAGAGGCTAATTATACCGGCTATGCTGCTTTTACATCTGCTGTAGGTACTTACCTTATCAAGAGGTTTGGAATGGATAAGGAGTGGGAGGCTAAACCCAAGAAAGGCAAGCTGTACCTCTTTGGGAGCAACATGACTAAAGATGCTAAGAGCGGGTGGTTTAAAGATCATGACTTTGTTGTGTTCAGGAATAAGAATACAAAAGAGGAAATATACGTAGATCCTACAGTGGATGAATATCTTGGGCTGAAGCGAGTTGATAGATACCAAAAGTAAAATGTTGGCAAACGAAGATATCTCCCTGCAAATAAAAGATTATGCTTATAGTCTTGGCTTTGATGCTTGTGGGATTTGTAAGGCTGAGCCGATAGAGCTAGAGGAACAACAGTATTTTAAAGACTGGATTAGTCATTCATATCATGCCGATATGGATTATATGGCTAGAAATTCGGAGAAACGATGCAACCCTACTTTATTGGTTGAAGGTTCCCGTTCGGTGATCAGTGTCGCATTGAATTATTACCCCGAAACAAAGCAACCGCAAGAAAATCCTCAATTTGCTTATTACGCCTATGGCAAAGACTATCACGATGTGGTGAAGAGTAAGCTACAAACGCTGCTGGATTACATTAAGAGCTTAGAGCCGACGACCGAAGGACGGGCTTTTGTTGATACAGCGCCAATCTTAGAACGTTATTGGGCAGCCAAGGCCGGATTGGGATTTATTGGAAAAAATTCGTTGCTGATCATCCCGAAGAAGGGTTCTTATTTCTTTCTGGGCGAATTGATCATCAATCTGGAACTGACATACGATACTCCATTGAATTTATCGTGTGGAAACTGTACTCGCTGCCTCGATGCATGTCCTACATCGGCTATCGTAAAGCCTAGAGTGGTGAATGCGAGTAAGTGTATTTCGTATCAGACGATAGAAAATCGTGGCGAGATTGATGAACAGGTAATCTCGAAGATGAATAATCGTTTTTATGGCTGTGATATTTGCCAGCAAGTTTGTCCTTGGAACAGATACTCGCAGCCGCATCAGACGGAGGAGTTTAACCCCTCTCAGGCTTTTCTAGACCTGTCTTTTGACCGCCTCGATAAGCTGTCGGTTGAAGACTACCAGAAGATATTTAAGGGTTCGGCGGTGAAGCGTGCTAAATTTACAGGGTTGAAAAGAAATCTGGAAGCATTGAGGCAGAATATGAAATAATATTAAGTCGTTGATAACGTTTTGTAAGAATATGAAAAAGATAAAATATATAGTTTTGATAGTTGTGTTGGTGTTTTTGGGTTGTGAAAATGAAAAACCAAAGTATACTATTCCTGCTAGTCGTGTCAATTTTAACATCAATACATCATTCTTGGATAATAACTTAAATAACACAGGGAACATCAATGTATATTTAAGGAGTAAGGATAAGGCAAATTACGAAAAGTTAGTGGCAAACGTAAAAGGCCTGCAAGTTCTAAATGGAGATAGGGCAGGTAGTCCATATGTTGGCTATTCCGGGCTTCTTGTGATTAATACAGGTTCTACGTTGACACCAACTCCATTTGCTGTCTTTGATTTATGTTGTCCTGTAGAAGGGTTGGAACATGTGCGTGTTTTGCCTACAAATAATGGTATAGCAAAATGTCCTCAATGTAATTCAATATATGATATTATTTCTGGAACGGGTATTCCCAAGAGCGGACCAGCTTTAGAAAAAAGGAGCTCTTTGCAATCGTATTATATTGCACCAAGGGGACAAAATGAGTTTCATATATATTATGGGCAAAATTAGGTGCGATTTCTTTTGTAGAAAGGAAAACATTTTTTACATTTGCACTCGCTAAACGGAAAAGGCTTCCAAAATGTTGGGATTATAGCCTTGGATATAGCAGTAATTGCGAAAGTAGCTCAGTTGGTAGAGCACGACCTTGCCAAGGTCGGGGTCGCGGGTTCGAATCCCGTCTTTCGCTCATAGGCTGCTCGGATGGTGGAATGGTAGACACGCAAGACTTAAAATCTTGTGATCATTACGGTTGTGCGGGTTCAAGTCCCGCTCCGAGTACAATTTAACCCTGTTAGTCGTTTGATTATCAGGGTTCTTTGTTTTATTGGGGTGTACTAAAGGTGTACGGATTGACATAAGAATAGAAAATAGGGATAATAATAAAACCGCCTCACTTATCACAAGCAAGACGGCTGCAATACAAAGTTAAATCGCTATTTATCGGATAGCTCCGTTTTCTCTTGAATTGGTATAAAGTTTTTCCGATTAGGTGATGTATGTTTTACCTGATTCTTGAATTGAGCAAAATCTTCTTCAAGTCCCCTGCTTTGTAAATATCTTAGCACGATAGCAAGCGTTTTGTCTTGCTTTATAGTGTTGAGTTGAAAGAATATGCTTTCGATAAAGTTGTTATGAAAGATGGCGAGTAGGTTATTTATATTATTCTCTAATGTCCATTTTTCACTGCAGAATACACCAGTCAGTCCACCCACATAAGAGATAGGTTTTATGCCAAATTCACTTTCTTTTTCTCGCTGGTACTCTAGTATACTTGCGTTCATTTCCCGTGCTTTCTTTACAAGTTTGTCTCTTAATTCTTTTTCATCGATTAGTATTGTTTCCATAATGATAAGTTTTTAAATGTGTATTATATCTAAGTTATTCTTATTTGATAGTTATTTGATTAATCTCCGTTGTATGCACCGTTGCCGTAATAACGTGCCGGACTAGCGATATAGTTAGCGTTATATTCCGCTACCTCTTTGGCTAGTTTAGCGTCGTAAGCTGCCTTTCTAGCTGCTAGTATAGCATTATTGCGAACCTCAACTTTAGCAATCT
>NZ_JAIXHZ010000092.1:0-7573 GCF_043392705.1 Dysgonomonas sp. Shenzhen-Wh21 | reverse complement strand
AGTACCGACATGGTCATAATCATCGGATTGTTCTTCGGATTCTTTTCGAAATAGTCAGCAACCTGATGATTTGCTATTGGGCAAAAAATAAAACAGAGCAAGGTCTTGCAACCGAACTTGGACTTAGAAACCCCTATCAGGCTAAAGACTACGTTATTGCCTTGAAGAATTATAATGCGTTTAAGTGCATGGAAATTATCGGTCTCTTACGTATATACGATGCCAAATCAAAAGGCGTTGATAACAACTCTGCCCCTGACGGGGAATTACTGAAAGAATTACTATATAAAATAACTCACTGAATTTGTACATTATGGGAAAGAGAATAATAACATCATTGCTTATTTCGCTATTTGTCTCTATTTCATTGTTTGCTGATGAATATATTGACAAGCAGACGTACGTGTATTCTGTAAAAGATGGTAGCTCGTTGAAACTGGATAGATACTATCTTAAAGATGATGAAGCAGTAGCTGTAAAGGTTACCCCTTGTATTGTTTTTATGTTCGGAGGTGGTTTTGCAGCCGGCGAACGTGACGGCGAACAGTATGTGGACTATTTTCATAAGTTGGTAGAAAAAGGATATCAAGTTGTATCTATCGACTATCGCTTAGGAATGAAAAATATTGGTGATGGCTCGCAGATCGACCCAATGCGTTTTGCTGCATTATTGACCAACAGTATAACAATGGCTGTAGAAGATCTTTTTGATGCAACCACCTTTGTATATAATCATGCTGATGATTGGAATCTCGAAAAAGATGAAATTATTACGAATGGTTCGAGTGCCGGAGCTGTTGCCGTTCTGCACGGAGAATATGCAATATGCAATAAGAGCAAGCTTGCAGAGAAGCTTCCTCAAGGGTTTAATTATGCCGGAACAATTGCTTTTGCCGGAGCTATCTTTAGTACAAGCGGAGATTTGAAATGGCAAACAGAACCATCGCCTATACAGATGTTTCACGGAGATGCCGACCGGAATGTTCCATTTGATAAAACAGAAATGCTTCAGGTTGGGCTGTATGGTTCGAAACATATTGCAAAACAGCTTCAAGAATTGAATACTCCATATTATTTCTACAAAGTAGAAAATGCTGCACATGAAATAGCCGAACGTCCGATGAAAGAGAACATAAATGAAATATGCTCATTTATTGATAAGCTGATCATAGGCAAAGACAACTTGATGATAAACACAGGAGAGGTAGAAATAGGTAAGCCCGAATTGAAAAAAGACTTCGACTTAATGGATTATATAAAAGCTAACTTTGGAGGATAGTCTTTTACACATTATTCCGTTTTATTTTATACAAACTCGTCGGGAAGATTTACTAAATACAGTTTCTTCCCGGCTCGGGTAATTGCCGTGTAGAGCCAGCGATAAAAGTTTATCCCTAAATGTTCCTCCGAAATATAGCCTAAGTCAAGAAAAACGGTACTCCATTCACCCCCCTGTGCCTTGTGGCAGGTGACAGCATAGGCAAATTTTACTTGTACAGCATTATAGAAAGGGTCGGTTTTCAGCTTTTTCATTTTCCCGGCCTTTGTAGATATATCAGAGTAATCTTCTAATATATTTAGGAATAATTCTTCTGCACGCTCACGAGGTAATCCCGAAACATCAGAGTAAAGCGTATCCATAAGTATCTTGATTTCGAACTCTATATCATAATCGAGGCTCCTAACCAAGACATCACAAAAGCGGAATCCATACAATTCTTGTTCACGGCGAACACGAAGCACTTCTACTATTTCACCATTCGCTAAGAAATCTATTCCTTCTATGTTTTCTGTCCAATAATAATTATTTTTAGTGATCATCAGCATATCTCCCGCCGATAATTCCTCCTCTCTGTATAGAATCCTGTTGCGCACCCCCTGATTGTAGATGTTACATCGCTTATTGGAGCGGGAAACAATCATCGTATTGTCTAGCCCTTCTCTATCATAAGATGCGGAAATCTCATCGATAAGGTCTTCTCCGTTGATGCGTACAATATCGTTAAAATTATCGAGAAGGAGTTTGGGATATGCTCCGGTTTCTCCTTTGCTCAACAGATTACGTATATTGGTGGCATTATAAAGGATGCCCGAACTTTCAGCTTGCCGCACTATCTGTGAGAGCATAGCCTCATAAACATCGAGTCCGTAGCCTTCGAGTACTGCCGTTTGTAGGGCAGGGCTATCTTCTTCCATAACAGGTGGCAACTGTGCCGAATCGCCAATAAGCAATAAGCGACAGTTTTCGCTAGAATAGACATAATGAATGAGATCATCGAGCAGATGCCCTGTACCAAAGAAGGATGCATCCATTCCACTATTACTGATCATAGAAGCTTCATCTACAATAAAAAGTGTGTCTTTATGCAGATTATCCATCAGTCCAAAGCTTCCGAAGTCTCCTGCATACTTCTGTTGTCGGTATATTTTCTTGTGAATGGTAAAAGCCGGATGGCTGGCATAGGATGAAAACACTTTCGCTGCTCGTCCTGTAGGCGCTAGTAATACTGTTTTTTGCTTAAACTCGGTCATCGTTTTTACTAAGGCTCCGAGCAAAGAAGACTTTCCTGTTCCGGCATATCCCCGCAACAAAAACAGAGTCTCTTCTTTTTGTAAAAATAAGAAGTTTACGATCCTCTCCAAAGCTTCATTTTGTTGGCTTGTTGGTTCGAATGGGAAATTCTCTATTATTTTACTGCGGAAGAAATCATTGATCATAGCGGAAAGAAATGGTGAATTGAAGGTCAAAAATAGCAGATAAAAATATCTTTTTCTAACTTTGTGTATAGAAATACCAAAATATGTTTTTACCGGAAAGTATAGACCTCGGACAATCAGATAGATATGTGTTATCGATACGGATAACGCCCTATAGCTTTATGTTCTCTATTTCAGATCCTGAGACAAAAGAGAACTATTGTCTGCGTGAAACATCTTTTTCGATGAGCGATAACCTTCTGGCAAATATTCAACGAATCATTTTTGATTTTAATTTTCTTACGCAGGAGTTTAAGCAGACCAATGTTGTTTTTGTTTCATCAAGCTATGATCTGATTCCTGCCCGATATTTTGATCTTAAAGAGAAAGAGCATTTGTATAATTTTACACATGTTGAGAAAGCAAGCCATCTATCTACGGGTTTTATCAAAAACCAGGATGTGACTACATTGTTTAATTTGAATAAAGATATTTTTGACTTTCTATCCAGAAGCCTTTGGGCTCCGCACTTTTTTCATCATACCAATTTGCTTATCAATTACTTTGAAGATAAAAATAAGCTTACAGGGAATGCTTCGAGAATGTATTTAAACTTTCACGATAATTTCCTCGATATTATTTGTTTTACCGGGCCAAAATTGGTTCATAGCTTAACGCATACGAATGAACAAATAACAAACCAGCTATATTATATTCTTAAACTTTGGGAGCAATGCAGGTTCAGCCAACTGGATGATTATCTTTTTATAGTCGGGAATCCCGATCTGCAATTGGTGAAACTTCTGCAACAATATATAAAAAACATTGAGCAACAGAATATTCCGAGTGAGATTTTCTTGTGGAATGAAGATGCTCAAAAAGCTCCATTAGACTTACTAACATTATCATTATGAGAATTATCAGTGGGAAATATAAAGGGCGTAGATTTGATCCTCCTAAAAGTTTCAAGGCACGTCCTACAACAGATTTTGCAAAAGAAAATATATTTAACGTCCTGAACAACTCTATAGACTGGGAAGAAACTACAGCATTAGACCTTTTTGGAGGTACAGGTAGTATTAGTTTCGAATTGGTTTCGCGAGGGTGTCCACGTGTTGTATGTGTAGAGAAAAACTTTGCTCATGCTTCATTCATCGAAAAAACAAAAGCAGAATTACAAATACAATCGGAGCTAATGCTCTCCAAGATGGATGTATTCAGTTATTTGGTGCATTGTAAAGAGCAGTTTGATTTTATTTTTGCCGACCCTCCTTATGATTTAAAGCATTTTGAAGATGTGCCTAAGCTTGTATTCGAAAAAGAATTGATAAAGCCGGGGGGAATATTTATTCTTGAACATTCTAAGGATTATAATTTCTCTAATTATCCGTTATTCGAAGATCAACGAGTATATGGAAGTGTGAATTTTACCGTATTTAGGAATGGTTCTATATAAAAAAGAAAAGGTTGTCATCTCGACAACCAATCTTCATTGTTAACCTTAAATCTAATACCATGAAAAACACAGTACAAAGATAGTGTATTTTTCATGTTGTAAAACATATTGCAAGGTTTTTTTTTATCATTTTTTTCTATATTGCAATAAATGTATATTATAACGTATAATTAACGTTATATAAAACAGTAACTTAGCATACTATATCCAAATAATAACTATTTTACAAATCTCTCAAAATCTTCCTGTAAAGACTTTATTCGTAAATATTGTTTAATACTAATCTGATAGATAGGGGATACTTTGTTTTGTAATGTGTTTTATGTGTGTTGTTTACCTGTTTGTTTTGTGGTAAATCTTTTCCTGAATTTACGCTTGATGAAAAAAATAGTATCGAGAAAGGAGGTTTAAATTATATATCTATAGAATGGATACTATATAAAAAAGAAAAGGCTGTCATCACGACAACCAATCTTCATTGTTAACCTTAAATCTAATACCATGAAAAACACAGTACAAAGATAAGTGAATTTTTATGTTGTAAAACATGTTTGGCTGTTTTTCTTTATTTGTTTAACTTTATTTAACTTGTTCGATGCTATCCGGTAGTTCTTTTTGGGCTTTAACTCCTAGATCTTTAAGCATTTCTGCCTGTCGTATGAGATTACCATTACCTTCTTTCAGTTGTGACAGGGCTTTATCGTATGCTTTCTGAGAACGTTCTATGTTTTTCCCTACATCTTGAAGCGTTTCTACAAAGCCCGCAAACTTATCGTATAAGGCAGCTCCTCGTTTGGCTATCTCTATGGCATTGCGGCTTTGGTATTCGCGTTTCCACAGGTCGGCTACCACTTTCAATGAGGCTACCAAGTTTGTAGGACTTATCAATAAGATCCGTTTGCGATATGCATAATCCCACAGCGTAGAATCGAGCTGCATCGCTAATATATAAGCCGGTTCGTTAGGGATAAACATCATCACAAAGTCGAGAGATTCTACATAGTCTTGATATGCTTTTTGGCTCAGCTCATCAATATGCTGCCTTACAGAAGTAATATGTTCTTTTTCGGCAGAGATTTTTACTGCATCTATTTCAGCTTCCACATACTTAATGTATGCACTCAGGGATACTTTCGAGTCTATGATAATTTTTCGTCCACCGGGATAAACAACTGTAACATCGGGCTGCATATATTTATTTTGCGTGTTCTGAATGCGTGTTCCGTTTTCGTCGGTAATAAATTCCTGAGTGAAATATTCTTCTCCTTTTTTGAGTCCCGATTTTTCTAATATAGATTCCAGAATCATTTCGCCCCAGTTACCCTGTATCTTATTGCTACCTTTCAGTGCTTTCGTTAAGTTATTAGCATCTTCGCTTATCTGATTATTCAGAGCAACCAGATCTTTGATACGTTCTTCGAGCGAAAAGCGCTGCTTCGATTCTTTATCGTACGTTTCTTCTACTTTTACTTTAAACTCAATCAGTTTTTCATTCAAGGGTTTCAGTATAGCCTCCATATTCGCCTTGTTCACATCGGTGAAGCGAAGGGTTTTTTCTTCCAATATCTGTGTCGCTAATATTTGGAAATCTTTATTTAGATGAGTCCGGGTATTCAATAACTCTTCTTGCTGAATGCGTAATTGTTCTTCTCTGGACTGTAGTAAAGCTTTATTTTCTGCAATCTCTTTCACATGCTCTAATTGAGCCATTTGTAAAGACTCCTTATCGCGAGTTAAGCGAACAACTTCTTCTTTCAGTTCAGATTCTCTCTGCTTATTGTTTCTTTGGATTAAATAAATAACAATTGTAGCCAGGATCAATATTACGCCGGCATAAACTAATTCCATATTGATTTGTTTTAAAAGAAACGGAAAGTTATTTAAAAGATTCCCTTTAACAAAATTTGCCTCAAAAAACTTGTGAACATCTTTGTTCAAAGATATTTTTGTCTGGTAAATGAAGGAATGAAAATATTATACAGTAAACATTTTCCACCGGGGAATTTCGGAGCAATCAACCTGTTTGGAATAATCATTGCTCGTAAGGATTATGGTAGGCTGACTGATGCCGAAATAAACCATGAGTGTATACATACACGACAAATGGCAGAAATGCTCGTCATATTCTTTTATATAAGCTATTTGATAGAGTGGATCGTTCGCTTGATACAATATAGGAATATGTTTGATGCTTATGTAAACATTTCGTACGAACGCGAGGCGTATAGCAATATGTATAATATTGAATATCTGAAGAAGAGAAGACCTTTTACTTTTAAAAATTATTATAAAAAAACGGTATGAAACTTAGATTATTCATATATTTATTATGTACCGTGATCGTAGGGGGAGTATCATGTGTACAGAGTCAAAATAAAATAGAACAAGGTAATATGAAATACAATAAACTGACACCCGAAGAAGAAAGGGTAATAATACATAAAGGCACAGAAGCTCCTTATACAGGAGAATATGTGAATAATAAGCAGACTGGAGTGTATGTGTGTAGAAGATGCAACGCCCCTCTGTATAATTCATCTGATAAATTTGATTCTCATTGTGGGTGGCCTTCTTTTGATGATGAAATAAAGGGTGCTGTAAAACGTGTTCCTGATACCGATGGAAGACGAACTGAAATAATATGTACAAACTGCGGTGCTCATCTAGGACATGTATTCCTCAACGAAGGCTTCACGGCAAAAGAGACAAGGCACTGCGTAAACTCGATATCACTAAAATTTATACCTCAAGAGAATAAAATGATTAAGAAAGCTTATTTTGCCTCCGGTTGTTTTTGGGGCACAGAGTATTATTTTATGAAAGCCAAAGGTGTGGCACATACCGCCGTAGGTTTTATGGGTGGGCATGTAGATCATCCTAGTTACGAACAAGTTTGTCAGAAAAATACCGGACATTTAGAAACAACAGAAGTAGAATATGATACTTCTAAAACCACGTATGAAGACCTTGTCAAGTTGTTTTTCGAAACGCATGATTTTACTCAAACAAATGGGCAAGGTCCGGATATTGGGCCTCAGTATCTTTCTTGTATATTTTATGCCGATGAGAATGAAAAAAATATTGCTGAAAAATATATATCGATTCTACAAAAAAAGGGGTATAAGGTTGCAACAATGCTAAAACCCTTATCTACATTCTGGAAAGCAGAAGATTATCATCAACAATATTACGAGCACAAAGGAACAACTCCTTATTGCCATGTATATAAAAAGATATTCGAATAGTTGGAGTGTCTATTAGTTAACAGGTTAATAAATATATTATCAATTTGAATACATTAAATTATTATATTTAATGTATTCATATTATTTTTGTGTCTTAACTAAAAATCAGAAAAGTATTTTAATTAAATTATTTTTTTATGCTTAAAACAATCTTATCTATTTCTGGAAAACCCGG
>NZ_JAIXHZ010000091.1:0-21759 GCF_043392705.1 Dysgonomonas sp. Shenzhen-Wh21 | reverse complement strand
CTATTAAAACAAAGATAATAATAAAAACAATATTACATTATCGATAGTTTTCTAACTAATAAGAATTCAGTAGTATTTATGGCTCTAAAACAACAATTACAGCTCAAACAACAGCAGAAGCTTTCGCCTATGCAGATGCAGGTTATAAAACTAACCGAATTGCCTGTACTTGAATTGGAAGAACGAATAAAACAGGAGCTCGAAGAAAATCCGGCTTTGGAAGAAGGGCTCGAACCCAACGATAACTCCGAATATGACGATGAATATGGTTCGGAGGACGATACAAATATCTCGCAGGAAGACCTCACGCTAGGCGACTACATGAACGAAGACGAAATACCTGATTACCAACTTCGCGACAACAACAGACAAGGAGTAGGAAAACAAGAAGAAATTCCGTTTTCAGTAGCAGCATCTTTACATGAGTACCTTATCGAACAACTCGGCGAATGTGAATTGAACGATGAAAACCAAAAGGTAGCAGAATATATTATCGGCAACATTGACGAAAGCGGCTATCTCGACCGATCTTTATCGGCAATCTCAGATGACCTCATTTTTCAGCAAAATATAGATATCCCCGTTTCAAGGCTGGAGGAGATACTTAAAGTGATTCAAGACTTTGAACCTGCCGGAATTGCTGCACGCAACCTGCAAGAATGTTTACTGCTACAGCTAGGAAGAAAAGAAAAATCAGAGATTGTAGATTATGCAATAAATATCATAACCAACCTTTTCGATGAATTTACCAAAAGGCATTATGATAAGATAATCAGACAACTGAATATAGACGAAGAGATACTCAAAGAAGTGATTCAGGAAATCACAACTCTAAACCCCAAGCCGGGAAATAATTGGGGCGATTCGTTATCTATTACTCTCAGCACGATTGTACCCGATTTTACGATAGACTCGTATGGAGGTGAACTATTTCTGAGTTTGAATAACCGAAATATACCCGATCTGAGAGTCAGCCGCGAATATTCTGAACTTTTTAAAGGTTTTTCGGACAACAAAGAGAGTATGTCTCTCGACAGTAAGAATACAGTATTGTTTGTAAAGCAAAAGCTAGACTCAGCCCGTTGGTTTATCGATGCCATCAAACAGCGGCAAGATACTCTACAACGGACTATGCAAGCAATAATGGATATGCAATATGACTTCTTCCTTACGGGAGACGAATCACAGCTAAAACCCATGATACTAAAAGATGTTGCGCAGCGAACCGGCTATGACATATCTACAATCTCTCGGGTTAGTAATAGCAAGTACGTGCAAACAAGTTTTGGAATATACCCGTTAAAGTATTTCTTTTCGGAGTCTATGCAAACCGACACAGGAGAGGAAATCTCTTCCCGTGAGGTAAAAGCAATTCTAAAGGAATGCATCGAAAATGAGGACAAAAAGAAACCTTTGACAGACGATAAGCTATCAGAAATATTAAACGAACGAGGATACATCATAGCACGCCGTACTGTAGCAAAATATAGGGAACAGATGAATCTGCCTGTCGCCCGACTAAGAAAAGAAATATGAAAGAAGAAAAGGAGTACACGTTAATTGAAGAAAATAACCATATAGAGCAGAGAGCATCTATTATATACAGTCCACCACAAGAGAAAGAGCCTATTTTACCACAAATAATTTCGTTTGTGCTAAATCCTGTTTTCATGGTTATATACAGTGTGGCTATTATCTTTTTATCTACTGATTTTACATTCCTTTTTGCCAATCAGTTTATAAGATTCATGACTCCTGTAATCTTTTTCTCGTGCATTATTCCGGTTTCGGGTATTTACTTCCTGCGATTGACACATGTTATCAAGGATTATCATCTGGACAACAGGAGCGAGTGGATTTTACCTCTCAGTGTATTCTTCCTCTCTTATGCCCTTTTGTTCTATTATTTCTTCTCTGCCAAATTGTATATCTGGTTCCTTGCCGTTATCCTTACTCCTTTAATATTGCTGGTTATATATGCTATTATTTCACGATTTTGGAAGATAAGCGCGTATATGATGGCTATAGGAGGAATGATTGGTTGCATCTTGTCAGTTTGCTACAATATAAAAGGACTCAACCTACCTGTTTTATTCATGATTTTGTTTATCTTAGCAGGGTGTTTAGGGGTATCGCGTCTGATGCTCAACAGAAGTACTCCGGCACAGGTATATGTGGGTTTTCTGATCGGATCGGTTGTTTCCTATCTGTGGGTATATATCGGCACATACTGGAGTTTGATTTTGTTTCTGAGAAACTTATAATATATAAACTAAAAATAAAAGAATTATGAACTTTCCTGAGAATTTGAAGTATTCCAAAGACCACGAATGGATAAAAGTAGAAGGCGACACTGCCCTTGTAGGTATCACCGAATTTGCTCAGAGTGAGTTGGGCGAAATCGTATATGTTGATGTAACCAGCGAAGGTGAAACTATAGAACAAAACGGTGTATTCGGAAGTGTAGAAGCTGTGAAAACAGTATCAGACCTTTTGATGCCTGTATCCGGAGAAGTTTTGGAGGTAAATGCTGAATTGGAAGAAAAACCCGAACTAATAAATGAAGATCCATACGGAAAAGGATGGATTATTAAAATAGCGGTAAGCGATGCTTCTGAATTAGAAACCTTGCTTCCTGCTTCTGATTACAAAAACCTAATTGGTAAATAATTAAAAAATGAAACCTGTTATAAGTATAATTATGGGAAGTACATCAGACCTTCCCGTAATGGAAAAAGCAGCAAAGTTTTTTGACGAGATGGAAGTTCCATTCGAAATCAACGCTTTGTCTGCACACCGTACTCCCGAACGTGTAGAAGCTTTCGCTAAGGGAGCAAAAGAGAGAGGTATAAAAGTAATTATCGCTGCTGCCGGTATGGCTGCCCATTTACCCGGAGTGATTGCATCTATGACACCGATTCCCGTAATCGGAGTTCCTATCGATGCTTCGCTAGATGGTATGGATGCGTTGCTGGCTATCGTACAAATGCCTCCGGGAATACCGGTTGCTACTGTAGGTATAAATGGCTCATTAAATGCGGGAATCCTTGCATTGCAGATGATTGCGACAGGCGACGAAGCCTTGTACAATAAGCTGGTTGCTTACAAAGAAAATCTGAAAGGAAAAATTGAAAAGGCAAACGAAGACTTGTCAAAAATTCAGTTTAAATTCAAGACAAACTAAGAGACTCCTTTCTTGGATTCTTTCCGGTAAGTAAAAACATAGAGAAGAAAGCATGGATATTATCCATGCTTTCTTATTTTAAATTGTAAAATTAGGCTTATTATCAGCCAGAGCACTTATTGTAAAAAGTCGGGATAATATTGTATCTTTGGCAAAAAAAATTTAAATGGATACAAACGAAATACGCTCTATTTTAGAACATGAGTCTTCTGCCATATTGAATATTCCTATCAGCGATGCATATAGCAGAGCCATAGACCTTATTGTAGAACAAGTTAATCAGAAAAAAGGCAAGCTTGTGACAAGCGGCATGGGTAAGGCCGGACAGATAGCGCAGAACATTGCCACAACATTCAGCTCTACCGGAACACCGGCTGTATTTCTACATCCGAGCGAGGCTCAACATGGAGATTTAGGTATCCTACAAGAAAATGATATTGTATTAGCTATCTCCAACTCGGGGAAGACAAGAGAAATAATTGAGCTTATTACATTGGCAAAAGATCTGATTCCGGGCATAAAATTTATTGTCATAACCAGTGATTCGGAAAGTCTACTTGCTCAGAAGGCAGACGTATTTATTCACACAGGACGTCCTGAGGAGGTCTGCACACTAGGTTTAACGCCAACTACCTCAACGACAGTAATGACCGTTATAGGAGATATCCTTGTAGTGGGAACCATGAAAAGAATAGGGTTTACGAAGGTTGACTATGCAAAACGTCATCACGGCGGGTATTTAGGCCAGAAGTCGAGAGAAGACTGCAAATAAAAATCGACAGAAATAAACAGACCATTGTATATTAATAAATTAGGGAATAATCCTTCATTCATATAGATTGGGAATGATTATTTCAAAAACACAAAACTTAATTTTATTCTATAGCGTTATATAATTATTATAATATAAGTAAACACTATGAGTAAAATTGTATTTATCTTAGTTACAAGCTTGTTGTTTTTCACAGGGTGTAAAACACAGAAGGATCCTGCACAGAAGGCCGTGGCTGATGCTGAAAGAGCTTATTGGGGAGAAAAAGCAATCCAGGCATTAAATGAGAGGAAATTTGTATTAGAGGCAGACAGAATTGACTTTAAATATGGAAATTTTGCCTATGTATCATCTAGTACTAATTTCATTTCCATGAATGGAGATAAAGCAACTATTCAAATGGCATTTAACTCTCCTTATGCGGGTCCAAATGGGATAGGTGGAATTACAGTAGACGGAAACGCGTCGAACGTAAAGATGGAAACGGATAAGAAAGGAGTTGTTACATTCAGCATGATGGTGCAGGGCATAGGAGTGTCAGCGAATGTCTTCATCAGAATATATAAAGGAGACAATAAATGCGATGCGGTTGTAACCCCTAATTTCAACAGTAATAGAATAAGTTTCCGCGGAAGCCTTTATCAGGAAGAAGATTCGAATGTATTTAAGGGACGTGCCTTATAAGACAGGTTCGAGCTATTCTATACTAACCCTTTTAAGAAAGTAGATAAAGAAAGAATAAGAAGAAGCAGTGATTAGTCACTGCTTTTTTTATCAATACAAATTAACCTATTTATAGTCCTTTTACAAATAAAAAAATCTTTTAATTGATTCTTTCCTTTCATTTTATTACTTTCGCCTTTCATTAACCTGATGAATATGAAATATTACAGCACAAATAAACTTGCTCCTGATGTCAGTTTACAGGAAGCGGTAGTAAAAGGTTTGGCCCCCGATAAAGGGCTCTATATGCCTGAAAAAATAAAAGTATTGCCACAATCTTTTTACGATAATATTGGCAATATGAGCTTTCAGGAAATAGCATATACCGTGGCTAATGCTTTTTTTGGCGAAGAGATAGAGGCCGAAACGTTGAAAGAAATAGTATATGACACGCTAAGCTTCGATACGCCTGTTGTACATGTAAATGATAATATCTACAGCCTTGAACTATTTCATGGCCCTACCCTCGCCTTTAAAGATGTAGGAGGTCGATTTATGGCTCGCCTGCTAGGATATTTTATCAAAAAGCAAGGACAAAAGGATGTAAAAGTTCTTGTTGCCACATCGGGAGATACGGGCAGTGCGGTTGCAAACGGATTTTTAGGAGTTGACGGAATACATGTGTATGTGCTATACCCGAAAGGAAAAGTAAGTTCGATACAAGAATGTCAGTTTACAACACTGGGACAAAACATAACAGCCATTGAGGTAGATGGCACTTTCGATGACTGTCAGGCTCTGGTTAAAACAGCTTTTTTAGACGAAGAATTAAATAAAAAGCTAAATCTTACATCTGCTAATTCGATCAATGTTGCTCGCTTTCTTCCGCAAGCGTTTTATTACTTCAATGCTTACGCTCAACTAAAGAAACAAGGAAAGGCCGAAAATATCGTTTTTTGCGTCCCTAGCGGCAATTTTGGCAATATTACGGCAGGACTTATCTCCAAACGCATGGGATTGCCTGTAAAGCGATTTATTGCAGCCAATAACAGCAATGATATTTTCTATGAATATCTACAAACAGGAAAGTACAATCCTCGCCCATCTGTACAGACTATCGCAAATGCAATGGATGTAGGTGATCCCAGTAACTTTGTACGTGTACTTGATCTTTACGAACATTCTTGGGACAAGATAAAAAAAGAAATTACCGGAGAATGGTATGATGATGATACAATCAGGAAAGTGCTGAAAGACACATACCAAAAAACAGGCTATCTACTCGATCCTCATGGGGCATGTGGATATTCAGCATTGGAAGATTCCCTAGAAGCAGACGAAACGGGCGTTTTTTTAGAAACGGCTCACCCTGCAAAGTTTCTGGAAACTGTAGAAGCCATTATAGAGAAATCGGTTGCCATACCCGAAAAACTGCAAGTCTTTATGAAAGGTGAAAAGAAAAGCATCAGTATGGGAAAAACATTTGAAGAGTTTAAAGAATATCTATTGAAATAAAAAGAATAAGCCCGATTTTATCGGGCTTATTTGTGTATATAATGGGTATACTTTATTAGAACTTATATCCAAGAGAAATACCTACATTCATATTTTTTACTGATACGCTGCTAGCATCAATTTGACCAAATCCCGGAAAATCCACTATTCCAAAATCAGCAATATTTACTAGACCAAAATCACAATTAACCCCTGCATTAAACTGACCAAACTCAGCACCAACACCAAATCCTAATCCGAAATCAAATCTTTTCATTTTTAGACCTGCAGCTTCTGCCTCATCGCTAAAAACGCCTGCACTCTCTTCTAATCCTCCCTCTTTCGCTTTCCATTTACCATCTGCAGCATAAGCTATATATGGCCCTGCATGAAAAACAATACGTGTATCATTTGCTACGGTCAGTTTATACCCTGCATGAACAGGTAATTGTATATACGACAAACTCATTTTTAGGTTAGTATCCTCTTCTACTTTTGCACCCTTTGATGTAAACTCCAAGCCGGTAAGTAAATAGAGATCGTTAGTTAAAGCGAAGTCCAGTGTTACCCCGGCATTAAATCCAATCTTTGCTTTTGCATCTTCAAAGTCTCCACTGACGTTAGAAATATTCATTCCAGCCTTTACTCCAAAAGTCAAAGGTTTGTCTTGGGCACTTACTCCGATAGTAAGCAAAATCGCAGCAACAATCAAGGTAGTTCTAGCAATCATTTTCATACGTTAATTTAGTTAAGTTTGTAAATTAAATAAGATCAAAACAAATATACTCTTTTTTAATATACCCTGCTATTGTAACAAAAACAAAAGTCTCACATAATGTGAGACTTTTATTTTATCCTCATTATTGATTAATCTAATATTTAGAATAGGAATTTAACACCAACTTGTAAATCACCGACTTTCCTGTCTGTCAAAGAATTGAATGGATTTGCTCCTATATTCCAATCTGTAGATCCATCAGAATCAATAACATTAAGGCCAAAAATTGAAAATGATGTTTCGAATGTCAACCAAGATGTCACTACAATATCGATACCTGGAGAAACTTGCAAACCATAACTGTTTACACCATCAGAAAACATCAATGGGGCGGCAACTTGTCCAAACAGATAAACGGGACCTGTTATATTCCAATATTTACGAACCAATGGCTTTGCAACAAAAGCATCACTTGTTTCTCCATCTTCTTTTACACTTAGGTAGCCGGCTCCTATACCAACAGCTACACTAGGAGAAACAAAGGTTCCAATAACAGGTAGAATCATTGTTGATTTAACATCATTAACATCTGAATAAGAGATTTCTCCACCCGCAAACCAAGTACCTTTAAGCCCTTGCGCACTAACACTCACACTGAATACTGCTAAAACGGCGACTAGTAATAATTTTTTCATAGTAATGAAAGTTTAAAAATGACTAAATAATTTAACTCTATTTTAGTTTGATATAGTATTACAGATGTAAATATAATTAATTTTTCTTAAAAAAAGAATATTCTATAAAAAAATATCTGTCTTACTGAATATTAGCAAATTCGTGTACCCGCATATTCTCCAAATTCGGATGCACTTGTAATAATCACTTCTTTCACTCCTTTTTCTATCGCCTGAAAGGCATTTTCTAATTTTGGAATCATTCCTCCTTGTACAATCCCATCTTTAACCAATTGCTCGAACATAGTTTTATTTATGTCAGGAATTACACTCTCATCATCATTCTCATTCATGAGTACACCCTTTTTTTCGAAGCAATAAATAAGGGTTACATCAAACTTAAGAGCTAAAGCCTTCGCTGTTTCTCCGGCTATGGTATCAGCATTGGTATTTAGCATATTTCCTTCTTTATCGTGAGTTAGCGGGGCTAGAATAGGTACTATTCCTTGTTGGATAAGGGAAGACAACGTTTCAGTATTTACCTCCTTCACATCACCAACAAAGCCATAATCGACCTCTTTCACCGGTCGTTTTTCCGATCGTATGATGTTCATATCAGCACCGGTAAGGCCTAAGGCATTTACTCCTAGAGCTTGCAGCCCGGCAACAATATTTTTATTTACAAGGCCTCCGTATACCATTGTTACAATCTCTAATGTATCTCGATCAGTTACACGCCTTCCATTTACCATGCGGCTCTCTATACCTAGTTTCTCTGCTAGTTTGGTAGCAGAACGCCCTCCCCCATGCACTAGTACTTTGTAACCTTCTATTTGGGAAAAATCCTTCAATAACTGGCGTAAAGATTGTTCTTCTTCTACAATCTTACCTCCAACTTTTATAATCGTAAGCTTATCCATTTCAATTAAATAATTTATGCTGTTCAAACTTCATTTGATAAAAAGGTGACAAAAGTGACACTTTTTACCGCTTATTTTAGGTGTTACTTTTTCTACCAATTACAGAACGTATTACAATATTAGATATTTTTTCATCAAAACAATAAAGAAACTTGGTCTCAGAGCACACAAAAATAAAAAGAGATTGAATCGGATGAAACAATCTCTTTAAAATTTCGCTGGAAAGAATTACTTTCTGATACCTAGTTCTTTGATTATCGCACGATATCTTTCGATATCATTTGCAGTAAGATAATCAAGTAAACGACGACGTTTACCTACAAGGCGTTTAAGTGATCTTTCTGTGTTATAGTCCTTCTTATTTGACTTCAAGTGTTCAGTCAAATGCGAAATACGGTATGAAAACAATGCTATCTGAGCCTCAGGTGAGCCAGTATCAGTGTTAGACTTTCCGTACTTAGCGAAGAGTTCTTGCTTTTTAGCTGAATCTAAATACATAGTAATTATTTAATTGTTTATAAACGAGGTGCAAAGATATGATTTATTTTTTGACAGACAAAGAATTAGAAAACCTTTTTTAAGATCAAAACATTTGATTTATTGCAATGTTACCAATCCGAATGTTATATTTATTTCTAAATAGGTAGCAATGTCTATACCATTTTTCTTAGCTGGTATACATTTCTTAGGAATTACAGGTAAAATATCAGTTAAATGATCCGCACTAAGACCCTCTACCTTAACATCAGAAATAATTCCTTTGTCCGATACAATCATGCTTACCTTCACCTTACCTCTACCTACAGATCGAACGGCTCTGGATAGCTTTATATTTTTTGTCAAAAAATCCACAATAGGTAATTCTCCATCAGAATGCCATGCCGGAATATCGACTTCCTTCATAGAATAAATACGTTTACGGTCTTCGGAATCCAATGTATCTCCCGAATAAGTCCCATCATGATAATATATACGTCGATGAGTAAATAGAACATCACCTCCGCCTAAACGCTTACAATCAATCCAATTATCATTGTCGTCGTATTTATATTTATACAGATCAATTATGAAAGAAGTATCTCCTTGATTAGATGAAAGGTATTTAGTAAACTTTCTCTCAATATCTCTTTTATCATTATAATCTATCAGCGTACTTACATATACCTCCGAAGTCGATTGATTATTCTTCCTTATTCTTTTTTCTACAAGTCGGCCTTCACCATTATAATCATAAATTGTAGATACACTATCCTCCAAATTTTCAGATTTTATTATTTGCCCCTGTGAATTATAACGCAAATTTAACTTATCATTTCCATAGCCAGTAACCACATCATACTCATATAAAGCGTTTTTTAATTTCCCGTTTTTATAATCATACTTGTGAGTTAATTCCTTTAAAGGTTTTTGATAAGTTATTTCTTGTTCGAGTTGTCCTTTATTTGAATATATGTAGGTCCTACTAAAAAGAGAATCTACCTTGATAGCCCTTATTTTCCCTTTTTCGTCAAAATCATATATTATCTTAGACAACCTTGTCTTATTATCCTTCGCATATTGTTCTTCTATCAATTTCTTTATCTTTCCCCGCACACCAAGTTTCCCCCAATCCGTCTGAACGTTCTGTATCAACCCTATAAAGAAAATCATGTTAGGATCTTCCTTTAAGCAATCTATTTCCGCAGGAGGAGTAAAGTTTATTTGCTCTTGTCCATAAATAGGATTAAAAAAGGTCAGTAAAAGTGCTATCAGTATTTTCTTCATATCAGGTAAGAATAAACTTTGTTTGTTATAGATCAATCATATACGCTGTCTGGCAAAAATACAAATAAGAAGGAAAAGAAGAGAGTTAAATATTCTACATATGACTTTATATTACCTTATTATTCCGCATTTATCTAATTGTCTATTCGTTAAGCTTTTAAAATTAGAATAAAATATGACTTTTATACACAAAAAATGTGTAAAAGTCTTATCCAAAACGGATAACAAGCTTTTACACACTTAAATTATATATATTATATATTTCTACTTAGAATGGCAGGTCGTCGCCATCGCCACCACTACTAAAATCTACAGGTGTAGAAGGAGCCGATTGTTGGGGTGCAGCACCGTATCCTGCTTGAGGGCCTTCGGGAGCTCCTGCTCCTGCCGGATCAATCTTCCATGCACGTAAGTCTGTATACCAGTTACCATTATATTCGCGGCTTTCTATATCGAACGATACATTAAGAATATTACCAACCTGTAAAACAGATTCGTTAATCTTGTCTCCCCAGAATGTAACACATACTTTTTTAGGGTACATACCGTCTGTTTCGAGTATTATACTCTGTTTTCTCCACTCGCCGTTCTTTCCCATACCTGTTTGTACAGGCATCACTTGAATCAATTTCGCTGTTAATTGCATTATAGTTAGTTTCTTTTATATTTTTCAAATTGGAGCATAAAAGTACAAAAAAATCCGCACCTATCAAGTTTCATTGGTAGGGATATTGTGCTTTGCATTCTCTTCTGCCTGTATCCTTTCTGCGGAAGCTATAAATTCTTTATAGTATGACAAAAGCAACGTTGTAAGAGGTATTGCGATAATCATTCCCACGATGCCGAGCAATGATCCCCACACCGAAAGTGAAAGAAGAATGATTGCAGGATTCAGCCCCATGGCTTTACCCATTATACGAGGCACAAGAAATAAATCCATGATACACTGAACTACAACATATACAAGTGCAACCAGTCCGAGCATTACCCAAAAGCTATCGTTGGTCTGTGAAGCTCGCAACCAGCAAAGCAATATTGCCGGAGGGAAGGTGATAACCTGCAAATATGGAATCATGTGCACAAGTCCTACAATAATACCGAACATAATAGCCAACGGCAATCCGATGAGCTGAAATCCCGTAGCATACAGAATAGCAAGAATCACACAGATAAAGGCCTGATGTCTGAAGTATTTATTCATGCTGGTCTCCACATCCAAAGTAATACGATTTACGACAGGACGATATTTTGGAGGAATAAGATATCTCCACAATTCGTTTATTTTATCATAATCGAGAAGAATAAATATTAAATACAAAAGGACGATAAAAACGACAGTAAGACCAACTAAGAAAGAAATCGTATTGGAGAATATCGCTTCAACAGCAGGGCTTAGGTATTGAACAATTTCTATCAGATTGTCTCTGGATAAACTATCTTGTATTTCTTTAAAATCTACATAACGCGAAAATATATCTGCAATACTCATAGGAATACCATCATGACTGATAGAAGACAAATCATAAGTAGCGATAAGACCATTTATTTGCCATATTTCATTCTCTATAAGCGGAACTAATATAAAACCTAATAGAGTAATAAACCCGGCAACGGAAAGAAGCGTTAGAACAACAGCCAGAGAGTGAGCCAATCTCAATTTCTTTTGATAGAATCGAACCAAAGGATTTAGCATATACGCCAATAGCCATGCAATAAGAAAGGGCAGCAAAACATCCTTCAAAATATACAGAAAATATAAAGCTCCCCCTATTGCAAGAACACTAATGAGCATACGGATGGTCCTGTCGAATGTAAAAGGTTTTTCAAAAGGCTGGTTCATAATCTGTTTAGCTTCTTAATTATTTTATTTATATATCTTTACAAAGATATTTATTTTTCTAATTTAATTTCAGCATTTTGCTCATGAAGAAGTTGAAAATACAGTATTTATTAATATTCTTTGTTCTAGGATATTACACTTTGTCAGCACAAACAAGAGAACAAAGTTTACAACAATTTTTAAATAACAAAGGTTTAAAACACGCCTCTGTTGGAATTTGCGTAAAAGATTTTTCGGGAAAAGAAATAATATCAAACGATGCGAATAAAGCTTATACTCCGGCATCGATACTCAAAGTAGTAACTACAGCCAGCGCACTCGAAGTATTTGGACCTGACTATAGATATAAAACAACATTGGCAAAGGATAAAAACAATAAAAAGAACCTGTTGATTCATGGATATGGAGATCCTACTTTAGGAACAGAATTTCTGGATAATACCCCTTCCATATTTCTTTTTCAGTGGATAGAAAAAATAAAAGAAAACTTTCATTCCAACGACAAAATCGATATTACCGTTATAGATGACTACTTTGGATATGACGGAATTTCGGAGCAATGGATTTATCAGGATATCGGAAATTATTATGCTTCAGGGTCATACGGAATAAGTATCTTCGACAATACCTATAAGCTTTACTTCAATACGCTAAATGCAGACACCTGCCCTCTGATTGTAAAAACCGAACCGGAAATAAACATCGACTTCGAAAATAGGCTCAAGCTAAACAATAATGATGCAGATAACGGATACATACATGGGTCTCCCATGTCAAATAAAAGGCGCCTAACGGGAGATATCCCCGCAGGAAAGGCATCATTCAGCATAAAGGGAGATATCCCGAATCCGGGGCTTTATTTAGGTCAGACAATAAGTAAGCTATTGCAAGAAAACAAATATCAAGTCGGCACGGTGAATACTACCTATGAACAATATTTTAGTCAGAAGTATCAGAAAGAAAAGAAATATTTCGATGAGAAGGTATTCTATACCCACCTTTCATTCCCGATGAAAGATATTATAAAGGATACCAATGTAAGAAGTAATAACCACTATGCCGAGTACTTGATACGCACAATAGGACGAGATAAAAACAACGACATTTATAATTCGGCTCTCGATGCAGGAATAGAAAGAGTAAACGACCTGTGGAAAAGCAGAGGATTAGACTCGGAAGCACTAATAATGTACGATGGAAGCGGATTATCTCCTGCTAATGCAGTAAGCCCCAAGTTTATGTGTGACCTTCTCGTTTATATGCAGACAAAAAGCAAATATGCTGATGCCTTCTTAGAATCTCTACCAAAAGCAGGAAAAGACGGTACAGTAAGAAATCGATTGAAAGGCACCCGATTAGAAGGAAAAATATCGATGAAAAGCGGGAGTATCGGAGGAGTGCAATGCTTTGCAGGTTATTACATGAACGGGGACGAAAAGTATGCATTTACAATTATGGTAAATAAATTTACGGGATCACGTAGCGAGATAGTAAAAGCAATAGATACCCTTTTATTATCAATCTTCTAAGGCTTTCTCTTTACTTGTGACTATTACCAACGTAACAGCACCTATCACAAGAGCCAAGCCGAAGAAGCTGTTCCATCCGAATGGTTCGCCAAAATGTAATATGCCGACTAAAGTAGCCACTACAGGCTCCATCGATCCCAAAATAGATGCAATGGTAGATCCGGCATACTTAACAGCCGAAACCAAGGCTAGTCCTGAAAGAACGGTCGCAAATAAGGACAATCCTATCAGATTGAACCACGACATGGCATTCGGAACTATTTCTATGCCTGTGGTAAAATATGAAAATACAGAGAAAATAAATGCACCGAAAAGCATTACATAAAAAGTAAACACCTCCGGATCAAGACTTTTAATACTATTCCTGTTTAAGCTGACAATATAAGCAGAGTATGTAAAAACAGTCATTAATACAGACAAAAGCCCCCTGGTATTAATAAATCCTGTATCGCTCCAACACAACAAAGCAACTCCAACCAAAGCCAAGAGGGCTGCAAACAACAAGTTACGAGATAATTTCTCTTTATAAAATATGATCATCATGCACGCAACTACCACAGGATAAAGGAAATGGATAGTAGTTGCAACTCCGCTGGAGATAAAATTATAAGAGTAAATTAAACCCATCGATGTCATCGTATAAAGCAACCCCAAGAATAACAGCTGAGTAGCCAATTTAGGAGAGATTCTAAAATTCCTTTTCCGAATAAGACATACAATACCCAGAAAAGCTGCGGCCAACAAACTACGATAAAACAATATAGAAGGAATATGCATCCCTGATTTCAATAAGGGAATAGAGAAAAATGCTATCAGCCCGAAAGTTCCGGATGATATCAACGCCAATGCAATTCCTTTTGATTTACTCATTATATTTTCAGTGCGAAAGTAAGCAAAGTTAATATTTCATTTTCATTGTTATCATATTTTCAATATCGCCACGCAACAAACACAGATAACATTCTGATTATATTATAATTACAATAATAAAATCAAAAAATTATAATAATTAAGACAATTAAGCATCGCATAACCAAAGCATCTGAATATTTGTTCAAATAATAAATTATTCTTTATATTTGGAACTTCTAAAACAAAAAAACAGAATAATTAATTAATAATAAGCAAGTTATAATGAAAATAGTAGCCGAAGTTTGTGCAAATTCAGCACAATCAGCAATCGAAGCTCAAAAGGGAGGAGCTGTTCGGGTAGAATTATGTGATAATCTCGAAGAAGGGGGAACAACCCCTGCCCTTTCGCAAATAGAATTCACACGAAAAAATTTGAATATACAGGTGAATGTAATCATACGTCCACGCGGAGGTGATTTTTTATATAATGATCTCGAATTTGAAATGATGAAAAGAGACATCCATCATTGCGGTTTAGCGAAATGTAACGGGGTCGTTTTTGGTATTTTAAATCCTGATGGAACAATAGACAAAGTAAGAAATAAGGAACTGGTTGAGATTGCTCACCAATATGGCATGAGTACTACTTTCCATAGAGCATTTGACAGATGCTCTGATTTGAATAAATCTCTCGAAGATATTATCGAACTGAGATGCGATAGAATACTTACCTCCGGCGGAATGAAAACAGCCCCTGAAGGAAAAGATATTTTAAGGCAATTAATAGAACAAGCAAATAACCGCATCATCATTATGCCGGGTGGAGGCATTACAGAAAATAACATTTCAGATCTTGCAAAGGCTACAGGCTTGAAAGAGTTTCACGGTTCTTTCAGAAGCCGGTATACAGGAAAAATGCAATACCAATCTCCCGTCTTCGACAACTTCAATGAAGAGTATTCGATATTGCTATCGGACGCCGAAAAAATAAAATTAGCAATAGAAAATGCCAACAAAGCATAAAGAATATTGTTAATTTATATTGTACTGTAAACTAGCACATAAAAAAGAAAACAAAAAGTGCTAACTTTGCAGTGCAAATAATTATTATCCCCTTTTAAATAAGATGAATTTCAAATATGATATAATTGTCGTTGGGGCAGGTCATGCAGGCTGCGAAGCAGCCGCTGCGGCAGCCAATATGGGCTCGAAGACTTTGCTCATAACAATGGACATGAATAAGATTGCCCAGATGAGCTGTAACCCCGCAGTAGGGGGAATAGCAAAAGGACAAATCGTTCGAGAGATCGATGCGCTTGGTGGGCAAATGGGCATCGTTACAGACAAGACAGCAATACAGTTTCGCATGCTTAATAAGTCGAAAGGGCCGGCAATGTGGAGCCCGAGAGCTCAGAGTGACAGAGCCAGATTTATTATGAAGTGGAGAGAGATTATTGAAAACACCGATAATCTTTTTATTTGGCAAGACACTGTAACCTCATTGATTATTCAAGACAAAACAATAACCGGAGTAAAAACAGCGATGGGTGTTGAATTTTCAGCCAAAGCCGTAGTTCTTACCAACGGAACTTTCTTGAATGGGTTAATGCATATTGGTAAAACACAACTCGGCGGAGGACGTGTTTCTGAACCCGCTTCATTCGGAATCACCGAACAATTGAGGAATTTTGGGTTCACTACCGACAGGATGAAAACAGGAACCCCAGCCCGTATAGACGGAAGAAGCGTTGACTTTAGCCTGATGGAAGAGCAAAAAGGAGATGATGACTTTCACAAGTTCTCATACCTTGACTATGCGCCACGCACACTGAAACAACTTAGCTGCTGGATAACGTATACAAACGATGATACCCATGCCACATTACGCGATGGATTGGATGATTCGCCACTATACAACGGGCAGATAAAAAGCATCGGGCCACGATACTGTCCAAGTATAGAAACAAAGATAGTTACTTTCGAAGAGAAAACATCTCACCAACTATTTCTCGAACCGGAAGGTGAAAGCACACAAGAATACTACTTAAATGGGTTCTCATCTTCTCTCCCACTCCACACTCAAATTGAGGCTTTACAGAAAATACCGGCATTCAGAAATATACATATATATAGACCCGGATATGCAATAGAGTACGACTTCTTCGACCCTACTCAATTAAAACATACGTTGGAAACGAAGCTCGTTAAAAACCTGTTTTTTGCCGGTCAAATCAATGGGACTACTGGTTACGAAGAAGCGGGAGGACAAGGATTAATAGCAGGAATAAATGCGCATATCAATACCCATGGCGGAAACGAATTTGTCTTAAAAAGAGACGAAGCATATATAGGCGTACTGATAGATGACCTTGTAACAAAAGGCGTAGACGAACCTTATAGGATGTTTACATCAAGGGCAGAGTATAGAATTCTTCTTCGTCAAGACGATGCTGATGTACGTCTAACAGAAAAAGGATACAACATAGGGTTGGCAAAACAAGAAAGAATTGCTTTATTAAATGAGAAAAAAGAAGAGGTTCAAAAGATAATAAACTTCGCTGCTAATTATTCCCTCAAGCCGGAATATATCAACGAAGGATTATCCAACCTCGGAACCAACCCTCTTAAGCAAGGCATGAAGCTAAAAGATGTAATCACACGCCCACAAATTACAATAAAAAGCATCGCAGAATACATCCCTGCCTTCAAAGCAGAACTTGATAAAATCCCGAACAGAAAGGAAGAAATAATAGAAGCAGCGGAGATCATAATAAAATATGATGGCTATATAAAACGTGAACAAACGATAGCAGAAAAGATAACACGACTGGAAAACATTCGAATCAAAGACAAGTTTGACTACGAAAACATCTCTTCCCTATCAACAGAAGCACGACAAAAATTATCAAAAATAAACCCAGAAACAATTGCTCAAGCAAGCAGAATCCCCGGCGTTTCACCCAACGACATATCTATTCTTCTTGTGCTACTAGGCAGATAAATGAACATGTTTCACGTGGAACGTATGCTAAAATAAAAATTGTTCCACGTGAAACACGACTAATATTAAACAAAAAAAATGGACAAAAAAGAAAAGGAAGAAAAGCTTTTAACTCTCCGAGAAACGGTAAGAAACATACCAGACTTCCCGATACCCGGAATTCAATTCAAGGACGTCACTCCATTATTTAAAACAAAAGAATCTCTATCAAATCTTACAGAAGTTCTTTTAGACGAATACAAGAATAAAGGAATAACAAAAGTTGTTGGTATAGAATCGAGAGGATTTATCATGGGGCCAATTATGGCCTTAGAACTTGGGGCCGGTTTCGTCCCAATTCGCAAACCCGGAAAATTACCAGCAGAAGTATTCGAACAGGAATATGAAAAAGAATATGGAGTAGATAAAATTCAAATACATAAAGACTCTCTATCAAAAGACGACGTGGTGTTGATCCATGATGACCTATTAGCTACAGGAGGGACAATGTATGCTGCGTACAAATTAGTAAAGGACATGGGAGTGAAAAAAATATATGTCAACTTTATCATTGAACTGGATGCACTAGAAGGCAGAAAGCTATTTCCTGCAGAGATTGATATTAATTCTTTGATTCATTACGAGATTTAAATTCTACAAAAAATTTAGGAGGAGGGGAGAAAAAAGAATTCTTCCCTTTCTTTTTGATTATAAATAGATATTCATTTGTAGTATAGAAAACAAATGAATAATTTCACGTAAAATACAATAAGTAAAGAAAAGAGCACGATGATTAATGATTATTTAAAAAATATCATTAGAAATATCCCCCAGAAGCCTGGTTGTTATCAATATTATGACGACAAGGGAGTAATCATATATGTAGGGAAGGCAAAAAATCTAAAAAAACGAGTTTCTTCATATTTTACAAAAAACCATGAGGACAGTCCGAAGACAAGAATACTGGTCAGTAAAATAAAAGATATCAAATATATCATTGTTGAATCGGAAGAAGACACTCTCCTACTCGAAAATAGCCTGATCAAAGAATTTCAGCCACGATACAACGTAATGCTGAAAGATGACAAATCATATCCGTCTATTGTTATTAGAAATGAATATTTTCCTAGGATAGAAATAACAAGAAAGATACTGAAAGATGGCTCTAAATATTTCGGACCATACTCTAATGTACTGAGTGTAAAGACTCTCCTAGAGTTAATCCACAAATTGTATCCTATCCGTACATGCTCATTAAATCTTACGCCGGAGAAAATTGCAGAAGGAAAATATAAAGTCTGTCTAGAGTATCATATAAAAAGATGCAAAGGTCCTTGCGTTGGTTTACAGGATTCTGAAGAATATATTAAAAATGTAAATGCTATTCAGGAAATCTTAAAAGGAAACACCAACCTTGTAAGCGAATCTATCTATTCAGAAATGCAGGCACTAGCCGAGAAGCAAGAATTTGAAGAAGCGAACAAACTAAAAGAAAAATTTATATTAATTGAGAATTTCAAAAATAAATCAACCGTAGTAAGTTCAATCAAATATAACATTGATGTATTTAGTTATGACGAAGATGCAGATGCAGGATATATAAATTATTTGAATGTGTATAATGGTGCTGTTATACAGGCATATACATTTGAATATAGAAAACGGATAGAAGAAGAAAAAGAAGAATTGCTTGCTTTGGGAATTATTGAAGTAAGAAAAAGATTTGGCTCTACAGCGAAAGAAATTGTTGTGCCATTTCTCCCCGACCTGAAATTAGATGGTGTAGAAATTAACATACCTCAACGAGGCGATAAGAAAAAACTATTGCTTCTTTCAACTCAGAACGTAAGGCAATACAAACTAGACAAATTAAAAAGAGCAGAAAGTCTAAATCCCGAACAAAGGGGTACTCGCATCCTGAAAGAAATGCAAAAAGACCTGAACCTCAAAGACTTGCCATCACACATTGAATGTTTCGACAACTCTAACATACAGGGAACCAACCCCGTATCGGCATGTGTTGTCTTCAAAATGGGAAAACCTTCAAAAAAAGACTATCGCCACTTCAATGTTAAAACAGTAATTGGGCCTGACGATTTTTCAACAATGCGAGAAGTTGTATATCGGAGATACCACAGACTTATAGAAGAGGGAAGTCCCCTACCCCAACTTATTGTTATCGACGGAGGCAAAGGTCAGCTAAGTGCAGCTTGTGAATCGTTAAAAGAACTTGGTATTTATGGCAAAGTAGCCATTGTCGGGATAGCGAAAAGGCTTGAAGAGATATACTACCCGGAAGACTCTATCCCACTCTATCTGGATAAAAACAGTGAATCTTTGAAAATTATACAACACCTTAGAGATGAAGCACATAGGTTTGGAATTACTTTTCACCGCAACCAAAGAAGTAAGGGACAGGTAAAATCTGAATTAGATAATATTAAAGGCATTGGTGAAGAGACTAAGCGGCTTCTACTGAAAGAATTCAAAAGTGTAAAAAGAATAAAATCAGCGTCTAACGAGGAAATCGAAAAAGTAGTAGGTAAACACAAAGCTACATTAATTGAGAAATATTTTACTGAAGAAAAAGAGTCATAAATCTAAATATCTGTACAATAAAACTTTACACTTGCAAGAAAGAATAAAATAAATTATACCTAAAAAGATTCGCTTTAAAATAGCGTATAATCATTCATCACATTTAACTTTCTCGAAACTAAATAAGTTCGTAGACGTTATAATATTATAACACATAAACTAATTAAAAATAACGTACACATGAGAAATGATTTATTTTATTCTGTAAAACAAGCCGTCAAATACTGGTGGGTTTCATTGTTAATCGGACTACTAGCTATAATGCTGGGAATTTGGTGCTTAACATCTCCGTGGACTACAATTACAGCATTATCAATTGTATTTTCTGTAACTTTCTTCGTAAGTGGTGTTTTCGAAATAATATTTGCTGTGTCAAATAGAAATACACTCAAGAGCTGGGGGTGGACTTTAGTCAGTGGTATTATAGACTTATTATTCGGTATTATTCTTATATCAATGTCTCCTGCAGTAATCGCAATCGTACTCTCATATTTTGTTGGATTCTGGGTAATGTTCCAGTCTATCTGGGGAATAGGAGGAGCTGTAGAACTACGGAGAAATGGAGCTAAAGGCTGGGGATGGCTGCTTACATTAGCTGTTTTGGGTGTGATTCTGTCATTTATTTTCATAATGAGTCCTGTTCTAACATCAGGATTTATAGTAGCGCTCATTAGTATTTCGTTCATCTCTTATGGTTTCTTTAGAATATACCTTGGAATGAGATTAAAATCTCTTCATAAGGAAATGGAAAATATTGAAAAAGAAATACATAACGAGTAAGTAGAATGGGATAACATTTAATTTTTTGGAACAAAAGATTTAGAGGTGTCTACTTTTAAGACACCTCTAATCATATATAGATTATATCCTAACCTCCGGAAAACCGCCATCGACAGATATTTCTGCTCCCTGTATGAAAGAAGCATCATCAGAGGCAAGGAATGTTACCACTTTAGCAATTTCAGAAGGCTGTGCAAACCTCTTTAGTGCAACTTGAGGTAACACATACTCTACAATGGTATCTATCTGATTTTTAGAAAGATTAGATCGATCGAAATAATTTGTACTTACCGGCCCCGGACTTACTGCATTTACACGGATATTCCTCGAAGATAATTCTGCCGCAAATGTCTTCACAAAGGATAAAATAGCTGATTTGGCAGCAGAATAAACAGAAGAGTTCTGCATTCCCATCTTTGTCACGTTCGAAGAATTCAATATTATGGAGCTCCCCTCTCCCATCAATGGCAATACTTGTTGTACTGTAAACAAAGTTCCTTTTACCAAGACATTAAACATCTCATCGAAATGTTCTTCTGTGACTGCCTCAATAGGCGCATATTTCCCAAAACCTGCATTTACATAGAGGATATCTATCCGAGGCGAAATGGATCTAATATTTTCATTAATAGCCAATAAATCAGACATATTCCCGCCATCTGAAACAAAACCTACAGCCTTATTTCCTAATTCAGACACTGTTTTATCTACTGTCTCTTGATAGCGTCCTGTAAAAATGACTTTTGCTCCGTTCTCAATAAAATCGATAGCTGTCGCCTTACCTATACCGCTTGTAGCTCCTGTTATAAGGGCTACCTTTCCTTCTAGCTTTTTCATATTTGTTCTATTTAATTAAACAGTACAAATATATTCTGTCATAGAGTCGCCTAAAATCCATTTCTTGCTATTATAGAGGAAAAGTAATTCCACTAAAAGCGAACAAATTCAGCAAGAAATGGATTTTAGGCGACTCTATGACAGAATATATTTG
>NZ_JAIXHZ010000090.1:0-7801 GCF_043392705.1 Dysgonomonas sp. Shenzhen-Wh21 | reverse complement strand
ATGGCGAGATTGTAAAGTCTAAACGTCCCATTCTCAAGAATGCAGATGTTATTGGATGGTTTAATGATGATCAGCTAATCTCTCAATTATGTATTTATCCCTGTCAAGTAAATATTCATGGGAAAATATTTTCAATGGGAGGGTTAACAGGAGTAGGTACATATCCTGAATATGCAAACCTTGGTTTGATGAATGATCTCATAAAATCAGGTCTAGAAATACATAACGCAACAATTCATTAAATTGGTCTATATATTCTAAGCCAAAAGGTTTTAAGATTAAACGCTCCCTTATTTTATTTCTTTCCATAACTGGAATTATGTTATTTATAAAAGGTCTTAAGTTTTCTTATTTAACAGGATACAGAAAAAAAATGTTTACATTATATCTATACTGTAAGAGGACAGAAATAAATATTCCGATTTCTTTCCTTTAAAATTAACCTAATTAGCCCATTCTGCATTTACTAATATCGGAAAATGATCTGAAGGAAATTTGCCGATGTTATAAGTATCAGTTAACATTCCCCATCTTTTTGTCTTAAAGTGCTTACTGAAATAGATATGATCCAATATTTCGTTGTTGCTTATAATAGCTCTATCTAAATTGTCTAATTCTTCAAGAGGCTTTCCCCAAGCATTATATGACGAGTTATTGGCATACGGTTGTTCAACATCATAATAGGTATCTCTTAAGACTTCCGAGTTATTAAGAAGCTGAGCCCAAGAACTATCCATTCCTCCATTTAGGTCTCCCATAAATATGACGGGATTATCCCCTACTATTTCTTTGATTTTAGTCAATATCAATTTACTACTTTCGTTGCGTGCATAATCTTTTTCATAATCATAATGAGCACTGAAAACGAAGAAGCTCTTGCCTGATTTGATATCCTGTAATTCAACCCATGTACAAATACGGTTGCAACAAGGAGCATCCCAACTTTTAGAAGGTACATTAGGTGTGGCAGACAACCAGAAGTCTCCATTACTCAGTACTCTGTATTTGTCTGTTTTGTAAAATATTGCGGAATGCTCCCCTTGTCCGTTACCGTCTCTTCCCTCCCCGTAATAATCATAACCGGGTAGAGCAATTTTCATATCCTTTAATTGATTCGGTAAAGCCTCCTGAGTTCCAAAGAAATCAAAGTCGTGATACTGTACTAACTTTGCAATATACGGAAAGCGATCTTTCCACATATTACCCACATCGGATGAATTGTCATTTCTAACATTATACGTTCCTACATTAAATTTTTGTGCATTTAGAGTAAAGGCAGTCATGAATAATACTGCACTAATAAAAATTTGTTTCATTATTTAATTAATTTGAGAATTAAAGGTAATAAGTAAATATAATTTCTTGATGATATATTCTCAGATTATAACTTTCTATAACGGTTTATGCAATAGAACTGATAAAAAAACTTATATATCGATACATATGATAAACTATGTTATTATGAGTTGTAACCAATCATCAGAGTTGGTGCACTTGATACAAACTACACTTTTATCACTTAAATAAATGTAACAAATTCTCCATCTCAGCCCAATATATATGAGTATATCCTGCAATTACATTTTTGTAGCGTAATAACTTTGTATCTACTGGAACCTCCTTTGCATTATACTGCTGCGTTATACTTTCCATGTTATTTTCAATATGTGAATAATGAAATTCGTGTCCTCTAATAGTTATACTATTATATTCAAATTGACGGTATCCTAATTTAAGCTTCATGTTTTCCATTGAAGCCTTTTGCTTGAAAATATCTACCATTGGATATTCTATCCCATCCTTATCTGCTATAGATGAAGACAGATACATCATTCCACCACATTCTGCAAGAATATTTCCTCCATTTTCCGCATAATCCTTAATAGCCCTATGTAGCAGTTTATTTTCGCTTAGCTGTTTTGCATATAATTCAGGATATCCTCCCGGGAAATAAACAAAATCTGACTTTGGCAAATATCTGTCTGTTAAAGGACTAAAGAAGGTCACCTCTCCTATTTTTCTTAAATATTCTATATTTTCATGATACATAAAATTGAAGGCTTCGTCGGCTGCAACTGCTATTTTCAGATTCAGAGAGGAATGTTCTTTAATTCGATGTAATTCTGGATTTCCTATTTTGACTTGCGTATATGATAGCAATTTATCAATATCAATATGTTTTTCTACAATTGATGCGGCAATATTAGCAAAGTCATCTAGAAGAAAATCTTGATCGATACTTAATCCCAAATGACGTGAAGGCACAGTCAGATTTTCATTTTTAGGCAGGTAGCCTAATGGGACTATACCGACATCGTGGCAAGCATCTGCGAGAAATTTATAATGACTTTCGGATCCAACATAGTTAAAAATTACTCCTAAGACATTTATCTTTTCATAAAATTCTTTGAATCCATACAATAACGGAGCTGCTGAATATGCCATAGATTTGGCATTTATAACCATAACAACAGGGATATTCAATAGTCCTGCAATTTCGGCACTGCTTCCTTTCATCTTGTCATATCCATCAAATAGCCCCATCACTCCTTCAGTAATACAAGCATCATTTCCTGATGCGTATTTTGAGTACAGATATCTGACGTGATTCTCTGTTGATAAGAATAAATCGAGATTAACCGACTTTTTACCTGAAGCCATATCATGATATTTGGTATCTATATAATCTGGTCCACACTTAAATGGTTGTACTTTAAGCCCTCTGTTCTTTAATGCTCTCAATAAGCCTAAAGTAACCGTTGTTTTTCCTGAACCCGAACTTGGCGCAGCTATAAGAAAGCTGGAAATCTCTTTCATGAGTAATCTGGTTTTATTTTCAGCAAAAGTATAAAAAGCCATCAATGAAATGAATTTTACCAAGAAAATATATTTTTTAAGAATTCTTTTTAATCCTATTTTTTTTCAATTACCTTTGAAGCCGCTTAGGTGATGTATTCAGACATTCGTCTGTTGCATAAAAGGGAATTCGGTCAGAATCCGAAACAGTGCCCGCTACTGTGAATTCCATAAAATTTTGAGTATCACCACTGCCACTGTCACAATGATGGGAAGGCCTCTCAAAATGGAACAAGTCAGGAAACCTGCCTAGCATAAATTAATAGATATTCCCGGGGTCAGGAATATAATTAACTAACATTATACTTCTTTTTTAATGAAACTAAGAATTATGCTAACAGCATTGCTATGCTGTATTGCAAGTATTTCGTTCGCTCAGTTGAGCTTGCGCGGAAGAGTTGTTGATGAAAATGAAAAGCCGATCGCTGGCGCCAGCGTATGGATTGAGTACACAACCATTGGAACATCCACAGATTTGAAGGGTGAGTTTAGTCTTGAAAAAATCCCGGAAGGTAATAATCTTCTAAGAATTAGTGCACTGGATTATAATGGAGCTCGTGAGACAATAAACAGATCTAATGACAACATCCTTATTCGTATGAAACATTCCCCTCTTAAACTGAATGAAGTAGTAGTAACAGGTACCGGCACAATCAACAAACTTAAAAACTCGCCCGTTGCAATAGATGTTATTTCTCAGAGGGAACTCCAAAACACGAATATTCCTACCTTCGAAAATGCCATGATTGCCTTAAATCCCTCTATGTCATTCACTCCTAATGCAATGGGTTCGTATATGCAGCTGAATGGATTAAGTAATAGATATATACTTGTGTTAGTCGATGGAAAAAAGCTTGGGGGCGATGTGGGTGGTAACGTCGATCTGAACCGCATTGATATGGGAAATATCAAGCGTATAGAAGTCTTGAAAGGAGCCGCCTCTTCTTTATATGGTTCGGATGCAATAGCTGGAGTTATTAATATTATAACCAATAAGCCAAAAGATTTGGTGAACTTCTCTACAGAGACACGCCTCTCTGAGTATGGACAATTTACTCAAAATGCTAACCTGTACTTGAATGTAGGAGGTTTCTCCTCCTCTACTTCTTTTCAGCGAAATCAGGCTGACGGTTGGCAACTTAATAAAAAGGAAATAATAAACGATGAAGAAGTAGATACGGATAAACAAGCCATGTTACGCTTCTATTCAGATGTTTTCAGCCAGCGTTTTGGTTATAAAGCGACAAAAGAATTGAGCATGTATGTAGAGGGAAGTCTTTTCGACAAAAAGTTTAAACGACCTGTAAGTGCTTATGGGTTCGATATGAAATATGTCGACTATTCGTTTGGTGCCGGTGCAAAATATTTATTGAAAAATAATGGTTTGATTTCATTAGACTGGAATACCGACCGTTTTGAATATTTTAAAGCTTACCTGAAAGAAACCAAAGACAAAAACGGTGTCACATTTATGCCGGGAGATGAAGAATTTGTGAGAAGGCAGAAGTACAATAATGTAAATTTGAAAGGTACATTCAACGCCGGAAAGTTCAATAAAGTAACTGTAGGGTCAGAGTACAAGGTAGACAACCTATATGCTCCGGCAGATAGCATCGGAGGTTCCAGAAATGTTTATACATTGGCTTTTTATGCTCAGGATGAAATAAATCTTTTCGGAAAGCTGAATATTGTTCCCGGAGTTAGATATATATACAATGAAACCTTCAAAAACAGGGTTACACCTAAAGTCAGCGCGATGTATACTCTTAATGATTTCAATTTCAGAGTATCATACGCTACAGGTTTTAAAACACCTGACTTAAAACAGTTATTCATGAAAACTGAAGTTACCAGCAAAGGTAAAACCACTTTAAGTGTAGGGAATAAAGATCTGAAGCCCGAAAGCTCAAACTATTATTCTGTCAATGCTGAATATATAAAGGATTTTCTTTCATTGGCTGTTACAGGTTATGTTAACAACCTTAAAAACAAAATCGACACATATGAAATAGAATTAACACCTGAAGAAATAGCTGAAGGATATAATAAGAAATCATCGTATCATAATATAGGTAGATCTCGTATTCAAGGTGTAGACTTTACTTTTAATTCATACCTTGGTTATAACCTTACCTTAGGAGGAGGATATAGTTATGTGAATGCTAAAGACCTAGATACAGGTAAGCGTCTTCAACGTATAAGTCGTCATACAGGAAATGTTAACCTGAATTGGTTTAAAGATTTCGGGTTATTCAAGTCAAATTTTAATTTAAACGGACGCCTGCAAAGCCGTAGATATTATGATGATGGTGATGATGCACGTGCTTATCAATTATGGAACTTTGCTACACGTCATACATTCAAGAGTATAAATGGTCTTGTATTTGAACCGGGTTTAGGTATTGAAAATATCTTTGACTTTGTAGATGATAAACCTTTCAACCGCAATTATGCGACTTTATCACCCGGACGTACATTTTATGCCAGCCTGAAAATTAAGTTTAGTAAGTAAGATTGTTTATGAAATCTTCAAACTTATTATACCTCTTTGTTTTCTGCTCAATTCTTTATTCCTGTTCTTCGATCGGGAATAAGGAGAATGAAAATATTGAAAAATATCAGCTAAGACATGCTCGTGGATTCAATGTAGAACAATATGAAGATTACAAATTGGTAACCGTACGTGACCCTTGGGATACAGTGCGTACTCTCTACCGATATATATTAATTGATCGTGATAAAGAAATTCCGACGAACCTGCCTAAAGGAACTATCGTAAAAGTACCATTGCCAACTGTGATCGCTTTTTCTACGATTCAATGTAGTATGTTGCAAGAAATAGATGAACATCATCGTATAACAGGGGTCTGTCAGGCCAAATATATAGACCTGCCTTATATCCAAGAACGATTGAAAGCCGGAAAGATTATAGATTTGGGCAGTATGCATAAACCGGATGTTGAACAATTAATCAATCTGATGCCATCTGCACTTATTGTATCAGCGATGGAAACCGGCATGGGCTATTTGGATAAGTTAAGAATTCCTATCATTGCTACTACTGACTATATGGAAGATACTGCTCTCGGTCGTGCCGAATGGATACGCTTCCATGCATTGTTTTACGGAAAAAAAGCGCTAGCCGACTCGCTTTTCCAAGAAACAGAACGCAGATACAATGAAATAAAAGATAGGGTAAAGAATGCATCTAATAAACCAACAGTATTCAACGACCTGAAATTTGGTAAAACATGGCGAATTGCTGGAGGAAAAAGCTATCTGGCAAATCTGATACGTGATGCGGGAGGCGAATACGTTTGGAATGATGATAATTCAACCGGATCGACACGCTTGTCTGCCGAAATGGTACTCGACAAAGCAGGATTGGCTGATATCTGGCTGTTGAAGTACAATCGAGAAGAAGATTTCACATATAATAGGTTGAAACAAGAAGATAAAATATATGCCCAGTTTGGTGCTTTTAATAAAAAACAGATATGGGGATGTAATACCGGCAGAGTCCATTATTTTGAGGATTTGCCGATTCATCCCGATTCTATATTGAAAGACATGGCAAAAATATTTCATCCGAATTTATTCACAGATAATAAATTAAGCTATTTCAAATCATTAGATGAAGAGATATTATGAAAAGGATTTTATTATATATTATGATACTATTTACCACTGTTGCAACATTTGCACATAGTGGAGGTAGTTACGAGTATTCTGATATTTTTAAAAGTATGCAGGCAAACGATAAAGCTGCTATTCTGATAGTTCATTTTGGTACTACTCATGACGACACTCGCGAACTGACAATAGAAGCTTTAAATAATCAGGTGAAACAAGTTTTCCCTTCCATTGAAGTAAGAGAAGCATATTCTTCACGTATTGTTATCAAAAGGCTTTCTGTACGTGGTATCTATAAAGTGAATCCATTAGAAGCTTTAAAACAACTTCATGCTGATGGATACACACATATATTAATACAGTCTTCCACTATTATCGATGGAGTGGAAATGGAATCTTTGTACAAAAATGTAGAAGATGTGAGCGGACTGTTTAAGGATGTACGTATAGGTACGCCATTGCTTTATTCTCCACAAGACTACGAAGAAGTTATAAAGGTTTTAACCGTAGAAAATAAAAAAAATGTTGCCTATATATGGGTCGGACATGGAACTTATGATGCTACTACAGCCCAATATGCGATGCTCGATTATATGCTTAAAGCGAAGGGGCATACAAACTGCTTTGTAGGAACTGTAGAAGGCTATCCCGAATTTGATGATGTTTTAGCACAATTAAAGGATTCGGGCTTGAAAGAGGTTGTTCTTATGCCATTTATGTTTGTAGCCGGAGAACATGCAAAGAATGATATTGCTGGAGATTGGGTCGAAAATCTTAAAAAAGAAGGTTTATCTGTAACTGAAAACCTTCAGGGGCTAGGAGAAAACCCTAAAATCAGGGAAATATATTTATCTCATCTACAATTTATAACTACTCATCGTAAAATCGATATAATGGAGAAAAAATCCATATATGAAAAAACGGGAGAAAAGATAACACCTGAATACTAAAGGTTTATCTATAGGACACTTAAAAAGCTAATATTTTTTACTAATGTTTATGAAACGTATACTTTATATAATAATTATCATAATATTTTCCGTAAATACTTTTGCTCAGAACAAAAGTATGACCGATACTGTATATTCTATCCAGGAAGTTGAGATACTCGGAACATCCAAAAAGAAAGTAGAGATAGGAAAACTGAATGTTCCTTTACAATATCTACCAATGTCAGTAAGTACAGTTTCTTACAAAGATCTCGAAATAAGAGGAATCTCAAATATTGAAGATGCTGTGAAATTTTTACCCGGTGTAAGAATGAATACCAGCTATGGAGCCTTTCAGACGCTCTATGTGCGAGGTATGACTT
>NZ_JAIXHZ010000089.1:0-6477 GCF_043392705.1 Dysgonomonas sp. Shenzhen-Wh21 | reverse complement strand
GACTTCAAGTAACTCGTCAACGTGCTAAACTTGAAAAAACATTGGGTTCTATCCAAGACTTAACTCGTCTTTGATCATCTTGTCGATAGTTGACATTTTCTTAATAGCCTTACGGATAGTAGGGAAGTTTGTCAACATACCACCTGGCCAGCGTTCTACCACGTATGGCATATTCACTGATTGAGCCAAGTCTGTAACAACTTGTTTTGCTTGTTTTTTTGTAGCAACGAACAATATTTTTTTACCTGATTTAGCTATTTGCTTCAATGCAGCAGCAGCCTCTTCAGTCTTAGCTATTGTCTTATAAAGGTCGATAATGTGGATACCGTTGCGCTCCATAAAGATGTAAGGAGCCATAGCCGGATTCCACTTTCTCTTTAAGTGACCGAAGTGTACACCAGCTTCTAATAATTGGTCGAATTCTAATTTTGCCATTTTTAGTTTTTTTGTTTCGTTTACTTTCTTTTTCTGTTAGCGAATTGTCGGGTAGCTCATATTCAGAAGTCCCGGCAATTTAGATACTAAACGTAATTTTAGAGATGAGGCCGACTCATCATTATATATTAACCAACTTATAACTTTTAAGCGGCATATGCCGACAAAGTGTAATTGGGTAAGATAATATCCAAATTAACGTTTTGAGAATTGAAATCTTTTTCTTGCTTTCGGTTGTCCCGGTTTTTTACGTTCTACAACACGTGGGTCACGAGTCATAAATCCTTCAGCTCTAAGAGCAGCCTTATCTTCTGGATTGATCTTAACCAATGCACGAGCGATACCAAGGCGTGCAGCTTCTGCCTGTCCTTTGTATCCGCCACCGTTAAGGTTGATCTTTATGTCGTACTTACCATCTACAGCAAGTTTGCTTAGAGGTTGTTTTACAACATATTGAAGAATAGTTGAAGGGAAGTAATTGTCTAGTTCACGTTTGTTGATCACTATTTTTCCGGTTCCTTCGCTTACGAATACGCGAGCTATGGCAGCTTTACGTCTTCCTATTGCATTTACTACTTCCATTAATAATTATTTAAGAGCGTTAATATCTATTGTTTTTGGTTGTTGAGCATCATGTTTGTGCTCAGTTCCTGCATATACATAAAGGTTCTTAAGAAGGGCAGCACCAAGACGATTCTTAGGTAACATTCCTTTTACTACTTTATGCACTAAGCGGTCAGCTCCTTTTTCCAGCAAAACTGCAGGAGTTGCTTCTCTTTGACCTCCAGGATAACCTGTATATCTCAGATAAACGCGATCGTTCCATTTATTTCCTGTAAGTACAACTTTATCAGCATTGATGATGATTACATTGTCGCCACAGTCAACGTGTGGAGTAAAACTTGGTTTGTACTTCCCTCTCAGAAGTTTTGCCACTTTAGAGGCCATACGCCCTAAGGTTTGGCCTGTTGCGTCAATCACAACCCATTCTTTTTGTACAGTTGCTTTGTTCGCAGAAATGGTCTTATAACTTAAAGTATCCACTTAATTAAAAATTAATTTGGTTAATGACTTTTTTGATTCACACAACTATCATCCGTTCATCGAGCTAAGATATGATAAGCGATAATCGTTTGTTAATCAATTTTTTACGTTTTATTTCGTAATAATCGGCTCGCAAAATTACAAATAATCAATCAATTAACAAAAAATAGCATGAGCTTTTTTTGAAGGATATTTCAAAAAAAAGTAAATTGGATTGATTTATAGTCACTTTTGTTCTAAATCTGTCCTTTAAAGGCAGCTTTTGGATTTTAATTTTATTAGACAGCAACTTCTCCTTTTATATGTGGATGCGGATCGTACCCTTCAAGCTGGAAATCCTCATATTTAAAATCAAAAATGCTTTTTACCTCAGGGTTGATTATCATCTGAGGCAGGGGACGGAAATCTCTGGTGAGCTGTAGTTTTACCTGATCTAAATGATTCGTATAAATATGAGCATCACCCAGTGTGTGAACAAATTCGCCTTCTTGCAGTCCTGTTACCTGAGCCATCATCTTTAGGAGCAAGGCATAGGATGCAATGTTGAAAGGAACGCCAAGGAAAATGTCGGCACTGCGTTGATAGAGTTGTAAGCTTAGTTTGCCGTCAGCCACGTAGAACTGAAAAAAAGCATGACAGGGTGGAAGGTTCATATTCGGCAGGTCGGCAACATTCCATGCGCTGACAATAATACGACGCGAGTCGGGGTTGTTCTTTATTGTTTCTACAGCATTGGTTATCTGGTCTATATAACCTCCATTGTAGTCGGGCCACGAACGCCACTGGTATCCATAGATATGTCCGAGGTCTCCGTTTTCGTCAGCCCATTCGTTCCAGATGCGTACCCCGTGATCTTGCAGATATTTGGCATTGGTATCACCAGCCAAAAACCAAAGGAGCTCGTATATGATTGATTTTAAGTGTAATTTTTTTGTGGTCAGTACAGGGAATCCTTCCGCCAAGTTATAGCGGCTCTGATGTCCGAAAACGCTTATTGTACCTGTACCTGTTCTATCTTCTTTGAATGTGCCTTCAGCCAGCACACGTTTCAGTAAGTCGTGATATTGTTTCATTGCAAAATATAGTGATATTAAGTACAAAAATAGTCAAAATATAGAACAAATGGGTATAAGGAGACTTCTTAACTTTCTAAACTATATTATTACAGTGGTATTATTGCTTGTGTGTCTTGGCTTTCGATATTCAAATACTTGATTGCATTCATAAAAAAGAGTGAGTCAAAAGTAATTTAGATTTTCTCTTTGTCATGTCAAACGGAGAGTAACAATTTGAAACCTAAATTACTTTTGACTCATCCTTCTATTCTTTCCACTCGGCAGTGATAGTCATTTTATCTACAGTAGATGCAGAGAAGTAGCCTAATGCCCCCCCTTTGATATTGGAGGTTGGGTTTGTCTTCGAATCTTCAATTCTGCTTAATGTATAAAAGAAAGTGTAAGCTCCTTTATCGATACATTGAAATTCTACTTCAATCTCATCTCCCTGTTTGATTGGGTCTACGTCATCATCGTTGATGAATACCGGTAAAAACTGATGTATCGGGCTGCCGTCCATAAACTCAGCACTCAGCACCATTTCATTTACATCCGGCAATTGTTTTCCATTGATATATACAAGGCAGCGGTAATACTGATTGGTCTCTCCTTTAGGATCGGAGAAGTGAATCATCGGAATAGCATATTTCATTACCGGAATTTTATACATCGACAAAGAATCGAGCTTTACCAACGGTGGAATTTTGGAGGTAGACGTATATTCTTTTTCTTCGTAGGTTACTGATAAGTTATAACTGCGACCAATTACTCCTTTGATATTTTGTGCAACATACCAGCCTGTATTGTCTTGTTGCAATGTCTCCGAGTTTCCTGCATCATCGGAGATTTTTACAATCGCTCCTTTTAAGAAAGGGTAGCCGCTGTTGTCATTAAAATCGAGTGTATGGCTTACTCTTACCTTAGCCAATTGATCTTGTTTTACAATACCTTCTATTTGTATGCGTGGTGTAACCGAATTAAGATCGACATCTATTTCTTTTTCACAAGAGGTTACTGCAAGCATTACAGCTAAAGCCGAAAGTACTATTATATATTTGTTTTTTATACTTTTCATAATTTTCTTGCTTTTTTAGTTTAAAACTTGAAGTTCCAAGAAACAGATGGAACAAATGTAAATAGTGAATATTGATAAGCCGTTGTCTTGCTCGGATCTTTCGTGTTGGTACGGAATTGAATCATATAAGCATTCTCTCGTCCATAAGCGTTGTATAGACCGAATACCAATTCCGATTGAAATTTAGAGGTCTTCTTTAGCAGACAGGTTGCACCTAGATCGAGGCGATGATAATTAGGCATTCTGTAGCCATTTCTCTCGGCGTAATACATCACATCCTTACCATTGACTTGATATTTTCCGCTTGGATAAGTAATCGCATTCCCTGTATAGAATACCCAAGCCGCAGATAACGACCATTTCGGATTGAGTTCGTACATCCCCACAATTGATAAATCATGAGTGCGATCTTGGAATGCATTATACCATCTGTCTTCATTTATACCATCTATTTTTTTCTCCGATTTCGAAAGAGTATATGCTATCCACCCCGTAAGCCTTCCCTGACGCTTCTTCAGCGAAAGTTCTACCCCGTATGCTCTTCCTTTTCCAGATAGCAGCTCTGTTTCTATAACGTCATATCCTTCTATGTCGGCATTGTCCTTGAAGTCGAGCTGGTTTCTCATATCTTTGTAATAGCCTTCGATACTGAATTCGAACATATTATCGTTGAAGTTTCTAAAGTATCCGAGCGACACTTGATCTGCTATCTGTGGCTTTACATTGTTGGAGCTGGATGTCCAACGGTCGAAGGGAGTGCCTTGTGCCGAGTATGACAGCAAGTGCATATTCTGCGTTGTGCGTGCATAAGCAGCTTTTATCGAAGATACTTCATTCAGTTTGTAAGCAGCTGAAAAACGGGGCTCGAGGTTTATATATGTTTTTACTACTTTTCCCGATTTGTACCATGTGCTATCTAATACATTATTCTCCTGATCTAGCGTATAATATTGTCCTTTGCCCAACGCCATGAATGCCGAAGCACGAAGTCCATATACTACCTCCAGATTGTCTGTTATCTTGATCTGATTGGATATGTAGGCTGCATTTTCTGACGAATAGCGATGATACAGATCTACCGAGTTTTTTTGCTCCGAGTCCAGATTATAGTTCCCGGGAGCTAAATCATGGTATGTAGAGCTGACCCCTAAGCGCCATTGGCTGTTTCTACTTTGCTGAAAGATAAACTCATGTTTTAAGCCATAGTCTTTGATTTTAGCTGTCCCATTCAGGTTCATTCCTACTTCCATCCCAAAGTAGTAATCGTACTGATTATAAGATAGTGATGTACGAGAAGTCCATTTGTTGTTGAACGTATGACTCCAGTTAGCTATCAGAAAACTATTACCCCAATTCACCTCGGCTGCATCTTTTAGTACCATTTTGTCTCGCCCCAAGTAACCCGAAACTGAGATTTGATCTTTATCAGACAAGGCGAAGTTTAACTTCATATTCAGATCATAAAAATACAAGTAAGCATTTTTAGCATCTTCTACTCCCGACATACGTGCCAGTGCATCTGCATAGGTGCGTCTTGCCCCTATCAGGAAAGATGATTTCCCTTTTTGTATCGGTCCTTCGGCATTCACATTAGAAGAAATTAGCCCGATGCCAGCGGCTACATGATATTTCTGATTGTCACCATTACGTTGTTGAATATCTAAGATTGACGCCAAGCGTTCTCCATACTGCGCCGGCATAGCTCCTTTATAGAGCGTTACGTCACGTAATACTTCCGAGTTGAACGTAGAGAAGAAACCCATGAGATGGGATGCATTGTAGAGCGATACATTATCCAGTAAGATAAGGTTCTGATCGGCACTACCCCCACGGACATAAAATCCTGAACTGCCTTCTCCGGCACCTTGTACTCCGGGCATTAACTGTATTGATTTTATGATGTCACGTTCTCCGAGTAGAACCGGAATCTTATTTATTGTTTGTATCTCCATTTTCTCTATCCCTGTTTGTGGCGCAGATACATTTGCGTCGGGACGCTCGGCAGATACAACAACTTCGCTCAAACCAATGGTAGTTTGTACAAGTTCTATATCTTTTTTTATATTTTGGTTAAGAGAAATCTTCAAGGTCTTTTTTTCGAAGCCGATATAATCAACTTTCAGTGTGTATTCTCCTTTCGGAAGAGTAAGGGCGTATTTTCCATTCTCATCTGACGATACACCGCTACCATTTCGGTTTTCTATTATAATTGGAACTCCTATCAGGGTTTCTTTTGTACGAGAGTCAACTACCGTCCCGCTAATTTTATAGGTTTGTGCACTTGTCAAAACCGGAATTATGAATAAATGTAAAAGCCATAGAAATGAAACCCAATTCTTTTTGGGTAAAAGATTTGCATGTACTAACATAAGTAGGTTTAAATTTTTAAACAAAGTTCAATTTGTTTATATTAATGTATAAGTTTTTATCTATTCAGATCTTAGTGGTTTTATAAAATAGAACCATTAAAATCAATGTTTATTGTATTCATTCATTTGTAATTTAACAAATAAAGGATCTGATTTCGATAATGCAAAGTTAGAGCAGATCATATTAACAGACAAGGTGGAATCGATAAATGCATGTTTTTTCTCGATGAATTAACTTTAAAATTGCATTAATTATATTCACTATCCTTCTTCTCGAATATAGTGTGGAAATTCTCGCGTTTTTTTTGACATAGTGATTCTATTTGTTTGATTGTTTATAGTTAAAGGAAATCTTTTCTTATCAGCTCTTCAGCGATTTTATTATTTCCTATACTACTAAGACCACTATGCAGGTTATTTCCACTACTCCTATCTACAATATTTTTATTGTATTTTGTAACTGACTCATAATTAGCGATTTTCTTAGGTGTTGTTTTGG